>JANXSR010000431.1 GCA_025352625.1 Ferruginibacter sp. | reverse complement strand
AAAAAGATTCACAACAAAGCTATTGTGGTAGATACACACAACGACATATTGATGCAGGCCGCAGACAGGGGCATTGTTTTCGACAGGGATCTTACCGGCAATACACACAGTGATCTGGATAGATGGAAAAAAGGCGGGCTGGATGTGCAAGTTTTTTCTGTGTATTGCGATGGAGATAAAAAAAATGCATACGCTTATGCCAACAGGGAGATGGACAGCCTGGATGCAGTAGTGGCACGCAATCCGGATAAAATTGTAAAAGTGTTCAGCTATGCTGAATTATTGAAAGCTGTGAAGCAACATAAGATCGCTGCCATGTTTGGTGTGGAAGGCGGTCACATGATAGAAGATGATCTCAATAAATTGGATTCCATTTACAAACGTGGCGCAAGGTATTTAACACTCACTTAACATAGCACCAGCCTGGGCTACCAGTGCGGCGGATGAAACCACCACCCCAAACCTGCCACATAAAGGTCTCACTGATTTTGGCAAACAGGTAGTTCAGCGTATGAACCAGCTTGGTATGCTGATAGATGTGAGCCACGCTGGTGACCAAACTTTTTGGGATATCATTAAAACGACAACCAAACCCATCATCGCTTCACACAGCTCAGTGTACAGCCTTGTTCCGCATCGCCGCAATTTAAAAGATGATCAGATAAAAGCCATTGCAAAAAATGGCGGCGTGATACAGGTAAACTTTAACCCGGGATTTATTGACAGCAGTTTTGGTAAAAAGGAAACTGCATTTCTAAAAAAATATTCGGCAGAATATGATTCACTCATGAAAAGCGGCATGCTTGAATGGTACAGCATGGATTACCTGTATAAAAAATATGCAGCAGAAACAAATACCATGCGACCACCCCTGTCGATGCTTATCGACCATATTGAATACATCATCAAATTAGTAGGTGTAGATTACGTAGGGCTGGGTTCCGATTTCGACGGCATCAATGTAACACCGCAGCAATTAGATGATGTTACCACCTATCCATTCATTACAAAAGCATTGGTAGAAAAAGGGTACAGCAAAAAAGATATTGATAAAATACTTGGCGGCAATTTTTTAAGAGTGTTAAAAGCAAATGAAGCAAAATAAAAAATCAATTTTAATAATACACTCAACTCAAAATGAACCTGAATGGCAAATGAAAAAACGGATGAAGGGTTAAAGCCTGCAGTAGGTGTGGCCGGGCTGGCATTGGCTGTTGTGAACGGTGTAATTGGTGCAGGCATATTTGCATTGCCTGGTATTGTTGGTGCGGCAATGGGAGCCTTTGCTGTATTTGGTTATATATTTTGCAGCATCATGCTGGCTGCCATTATGCTTTGCTACGCCGAGGCAGGAAGCCGTGTTACAACAAGCGGAGGTTCCTATGCGTATGTAGCCGCTGCATTCGGCGACTTTCCCGGTTACATCATCAACTGGTTATACTTTTTTGGATGGAGTATTTTGAGCAGCGCTGCACTGATGAATATCATTGCCGATTCGCTGGCCGTTCTATTTCCTGCTTTTATTAACCCGGTAATTCGTGGTTTTTTGTTTTTTGTTTTGATTGGTTTTATTGTACTCATCAATCTTCGTGGTGCAAAACAGGGTATTGGTTTTATTAAACTCATTACCATCATAAAATTATTGCCACTGATTGCTATTATCCTTTTCGGTTTCAGCAAGGTAAAAACCGGTAACCTGCATTGGGACCATATTCCTGCATTAAAAACATTTGGTGATACCGTCCTCATTTTATTTTTAGCCTTTGCCGGATTTGAAACATCGCTTGGTAACAGTGGAGAATTCAAAAATCCGAAACGTACCGTTCCGTTGGGAATTCTCCTGGGAGGAATAATCATACTCGTTGTATACCTGCTGTTGCAAACAGTAACGCAGGGAGTACTGGGTAAAGAAATAGCAGCTTTTAAAGATGCACCGCTTGCAGCCGTGGCTGAAAAAATTATTGGGCCGGCAGGTGCAACCATACTGCTGATCACCGCTGCTGTTTCCTGTTTTGGATGTGTAATTTCCGATATACTTGCTACACCACGATTATTATTTGCAGGTGCCAATGATGGATTATTTCCGAAATTTCTTGGTAAGGTTCATTCTAAATTTGCTACACCGCAACAGGCAATAATAACTTACGGCGCACTCATTTTTATTCTTTCTATTTCCGGCAGCTTTAAACAATTGGCCATACTGGCCAGTGCTGCCATACTGATTATTTACCTTGCTGTTATTTTAGCCACCATTAAGTTGAGAAGTATTAAACAGGATGCATCCGAAAAAACATTCAGGGCACCGGGTGGCCTGCTCTTTCCCTGCATCGGTATTGCTTCCATTGTTTGGTTACTCAGCAGTTTGGGTAAATGGGAAATTTTGTCAACTATTATTTTTATTGCTGTGGTATGTGTTATCTATTTTGTGACGAAGAAATTTAAAAAGAAAAAAACAGCGCTGGTTTCTGCGGAAAATATAATGTAAAAAAGAAGCAAATAATTAGAAAGCATAATTATACATTAAACAAACAACATGAAAAAAAATTTGCTCTTCTTACTGGTGCTAATGATTGGATGTACCAATACTAAAAAAGACGCACCTGTAAAAACAATGGAGTACGGTACAAACCTGGATTTGAAAAAATCAGATTCTTTACAAGTAGTAGCCATTGTAAAAGATTTTTTCAAATCATTTGATGAACGGGACCTGCAAAAGATGAATGATATACTGGACCCAGCCATGAAAATAATTCATCACAATGGCGCAACCACTAACAGGAAAGAAATGATTCAAATAATAAAAGAAACAAAAAACTGGTGGCCAAGAACAAGAAAATTGTCGGAGGTAGAATTTATGGGTACGCCAGATATGGCAGTAGTGGGTGTTTTAAATGAAGTTATTTTTTCATTACCAAAAAATAAAACAGTGGAAGAACGGTACAGGGAAACCTGGATCTTTAAGAAAACAGGAAAGCAATGGAAACCGGTACGTTGTTCCTATTCAAAAATAATGGTTGATAAACATTCGGAGGAGGTTAATTAAAAATCAGTCCTATATATTTACCAATGAAAAAAATACAACTATTCGTAATTGCAATTTCATTTACAGCGCTGCTGCAGGCACAGGCAACATTAACAGAAAGCCAGCAGGCAGTGCAACAAACGGTGATAAAATTATTTGATGCTTTATCAAACCGTGACTCTGTCAGCTTAAAACAATATTGCGCCAGTGATATCACATTGTATGAATATGGTATGGCCTGGAATATAGATACACTCATCAGCAGGGCGATTACCCTAAACACCGCAACCGATTTTAAGCGCATCAATAGCATCAGCTTTATCAATACCACAGTTAATAAAGATGTAGCATGGACAACTTATAATCTTAGTTCTGAAATTACAAAGGATGGTAAACAGGTTGCTGTAAAATGGCTGGAAACAGTGATTTTGATAAATGAGAAAAATAGGTGGGAAGTCAAAGTATTACATTCATCATTGATCAAACGCAATTAACAAAATTTATGAAAAAAACATCACTCGCCTTTATCCTGATTTGCTTTTTTACTGCTACTTCTTATTCGCAAATAACATTCAGCGATGAAACAAAAAAATACATAGAGTACAATGACAGCATTACTGTTTTAAAAAACGCTTTGCTGATAGATGGCAAAGGTAATGCTGCAAAACCTCATCAAACAGTTATCATCAGCAATGGCAAAATTAAATGGATTGGTGATGATGCAAATGCAGCAGTAATAAATGGAGCAAAGCTAATTGACCTAAATGGAAAGACATTGATGCCCGGCCTTGTAATGATGCATGAACACATGTACATATCGGCACACTCAATAGAACCCCGTTATGCTAATCTAAGACAATTGCCATTTACATTCCCCCGTTTGTACCTTGCTGCAGGTGCAACCACCATCAGAACCTGCGGCAGCATTGAGCCCTATTCCGATATCCGCATAAAAAAGATATTGACCTCGGTTTATTACCTGGCCCAAACATGGAATTGACTGCTCCGTACATTGAAGGAAAGTCAAGCCGGTTTCCGCAAATGAAAGAAAATAAAACACCAGCGGATGCAGCAGCCTTTGTCAACTATTGGGCCGACCAGGGTTTTACTTCTTTTAAAGCATACATGGGTGTAGATAAACCTACATTGAAAGCAGCCATTGATGCAGCACATAAAAGACAGTTGAAAATCACCGGTCATCTGGATATTGTTACTTACAAAGAAGCCGCTTCATTAGGTATGGATAATTTAGAACATGGATTTATGGCCAGTACAGATTTCGCTGCCGGTAAAAAAGAAAATGAACCGCCTGCTGCCGGTAGTTCCTATAAAGCATTGAGCGAACTGGATATTCAAAGTGACAGTGTAAAACAATTCATCCAATTTTTGATTGATAAAAAAATGAGCATCACTTCATCATTAGCCGTGTTTGAAGGAGCTACCACCACTCAACCGCAACCAAATCAGGAAGCAATCAATGCTATGTCGCCAGATACAAGGGATTTTTATTTACAAAGACTTACTACAACCAAATCGGTCAAAGGCCCAACTGTATATGATAAAGCATTCGCCAATGCTACTAAAATGGAAAAAATGTTTTACGATATGGGTGGCTTACTTTCCGTTGGCACCGACCCAACAGGAAACGGCGGTACAATAGCAGGCTATGGTAATTGGAGGGCAATAGAATTATTGGTGGAGGCAGATGGATTTACTCCCCTGGAAGCAATAAAAATTGCTACGCAAAATGGCAGTATTGCTTTGGGCTTTGATAAAACAATTGGTACTATTGAGGTGGGCAAAGCTGCTGATGTTTTGGTGATAGATGGCGACCCCTCAAAAAATATCAGTGACATCCGCAAAGTGCAGTATGTGTTTAAAAACGGTGTTGGTTATAACTCAAAGAAATTGTTTGAATCTGTAAAAGGCAAGGTGGGATTTAATTAAGAAATGAAAATGAATAGCAGCGACGATATCTGAATTGCCACAAGCTTCGGCCCAATGGCATTTAGTTAAGGACTTTTCAATGGTGCATTCGTCCCTTTGGTGACGATAGATAGGTAGACAAAAATATTGACATTATGTTCGTTCCGTAGGAACGGTACGTGTAATGTTCCGTGGAATGTATAGGATTAAACCGATGCCAGGTACATATCGATCCTACGGATCGCAAATTGCAATAATGCTATTTGCTCTACCTATATATCGTTCCTATGGAACGGGTTAAAATTATTGCCAAAATTAAATGATATTAGGCTTCGGCCTGTGGATTAAAATAAAAATCAAATTGGCTTTAGCCAAATACTGAATGGAAGAAAATAAAAATACAACGCCAGAACAACCAGCAGAAGATGCGTTAAAAAAAATAATTCCTGCTGATGAAACTACTGTGCCTAAAACGGGAGAAGTTTCATTTGAACAACCTTCAACATTAACTATTCAACCTTCAACAGAAGAAGATATGGAAGTACATCATCATACCCATGCAGCCCATGGAAAGAAAAACTGGAAAACGTATGGTTGGGAATTCCTCATGCTTTTCCTGGCAGTGTTCTGCGGGTTTTTGGCAGAGTATCAACTGGAACATGTGATAGAGCACCAGCGGGAAAAAGAATATGCCAATGCCTTGTACACGGAATTATCAGATGATTCTACCGTGGCTGCAAATAAATTGAGCAACCGGCTGGAAAAAGAAAAAGATATGGATTACCTGAGCAGTTATTTTAAGGACAGCTCACTAACCGATCTTCCTAAAGCGTTTTATCCTGCCTATACTACCAGCCTGTATCTCATCAATACCTACACATTCGAACCCAAGGACGGCATTTTGAACCAGCTTAAAAATTCGGGGTCGATGCGTTATTTTAAAAGCATTGCCTTACAAAAGCTATTGGGCGATATCAGTGTCAACATAAATAATATGCGGCAGCGCAACGAACAGGAGTACCAGTATTTCGCCAGTCCCATTAAACCGTTCATGTTGAAATATTATGACTGGAGCTGGTTAGACGAGTTGCGTAAAGCGGATACTGCTGCCAATGTACTGGATGTGATCAACAACTATCGCCAAAGTGATCGGGATATAAAAAGGAATATCTTAAATATTGCTTCCCTTGACAGGGGCGAAGCAGCTAACCTGGTATTGTTTTATAAACAAATGATGGTATCAAGCCGGAGCCTTCAATTAAATAATTATATTGTAACCAATCATAAAATCCTGCAGGTTTTAAGAGAAAATTATTCTTTAAAAAATGAGTGACCTATAAAAAAATTAAAACACCAACACTATACATGAAAAAAATAATCTTACTGCTGCTATTGCCCCTGCAAATGCTTGCACAGAACAGTTCCTTTTCTTCTTTTAAAGCATATAATTTTCCAACAGAATTATGTGCTGCTGCCAGCGGATCAAAAATAGCCTGGGCACTGGATGAGCAGGGAAAGCGCAATGTGTATGTGGCAGAAGGTCCCGCATTTAATCCAAGAAAATTGACCAGTTTCTCAAAAGATGATGGCCAGGAAATTACCAGTTTATCAATTTCGGCCGATGGCAAATGGGTAGTGTTTGTTCGGGGTGGCGATCATGGTGCCAATTGGGACCACCGGTTAGCACTAAATCCTTCATTTGAACTTACCCCTTTTAATGTACAAATAGGCAGTGTCCCTTTTAATGGAGGCGAAACCAAATATTTATCAGAAGGCGATGCACCGGTTATTGCTCCTGACAGCAAAACCGTTGCTTTTATAAAAGGCGGACAGGCTTGGACTGCACCGATTGATGGCACACTGCCTGCTAAAAATTTATTTACCACAAGAGGTACAGTAGGTTCGCTGGAATATAGTTCCGGTGATAGTTTGCTGTTATTTGTTGCCAGCCGTACAGATCATTCCATCATTGGTATTTACACCAATGCCACTACACCCATCCGGTGGGTTGCTCCTTCTTTTTATTTTGATAATGCACCACATTGGTCGCCTGATGGTAAAAATATTGTGTTTGTAAGAAGGCCGGGAGCAGGCGGTGCACCCGATTCTTTACTGGTTAAAAAGCATATTCCCTGGAGTATTTATACAGCCGATATTGCAACCAGCAAAGCAACCTTGTTGTGGAAAGCACCTGCAACCTTACGGGGTTCTGTGCCCACAACAGATGGTGGTTATAATTTGCACTGGGCTGCCAGTGACAGGATCGTATTTTTATCTTACCAGGATGGATGGCCACACCTGTACTCCATTGCAGCCGGTGGTGGTAAAGAAACGTTGCTAACGCCGGGCAGTTTTATGTGCGAACACATCACGTTGAGTGCAGATAAAAAATACCTGACGTTTAGCACAAATACTGGTAGCGATAAACTGGATATTGAAAGAAGGCATGCTGCAAAAGTAAGCGTTGATAAAGCAGATATGCAGGTGCTGACAAATGGCAGCGGACTTGAATGGGCTCCCGTTTTAACGAATGATAATAATACGCTTGCCTTCATTAGTGCCACTGCACAACAGCCACCTTTGCCTGCCATTATGCAATTGAGTGGTGGTAACAATACTGTTCAATTATTGGGAGAAGCATCAACGCCAGCCAATTTTCCAAAAGACAAACTGGTAACACCCACACAGGTTATTTTTAAATCGGAAGATGGTGTTACGGTGCATGCGGATTTATTTCTGCCAACAGGAGGAGCAAGTAAAAAAGCAGCTATTGTGTATGTACATGGTGGCCCGCCAAGGCAAATGTTATTGGGCTGGCACTACTCAGATTATTACAGCAATGCTTATGCAAGTAACCAATACCTGGCAAGCCTGGGTTTTGTGGTACTGTCAGTAAATTACCGCCTGGGTATTGGGTATGGTTATGAGTTTCACCAGGCAAAAAACGCAGGCCCGTCAGGGGCTTCAGAGTACCTTGATATTAAAGCCGCCGGTGAGTGGTTACAAAAGCAATCCTTTGTTGATGCCTCAAAAATTGGTATTTACGGGGGTTCTTATGGCGGCTATTTAACTGCCATGGCGCTGGCGAAAGATTCTAAACTTTTTGCTGCCGGTGTAGATATTCACGGCGTACATGACTGGGCTTCCCGTAGTGGTTTGCTTACTGCCTATGCTGATAAATATGAGAAAGCGCCTGACCTTGATAAAGCACTTAAAACAGCCTGGCTCTCCTCCCCTGTTCCTTACATCAATACCTGGAAATCGCCTGTGCTAATTATCCATGCGGATGATGACCGTAACGTACAGTTTAATGAAAGTGTTGATTTAATCAACCGGTTGGAAAAGCAGCATGTGCCTTACGAAACCATCATGATT
Source organism: Ferruginibacter sp. (assembly GCA_025352625.1). GTDB lineage: Bacteria > Bacteroidota > Bacteroidia > Chitinophagales > Chitinophagaceae > Ferruginibacter. Next base: position 34,816 of record JANXSR010000431.1, on the reverse strand, counting down.
ACAGATGATAGCCACCACTGGATGAAATGGGGGAATGCAGTAACGGTGTATGGTGCGGTGGCTGACTTTTTTGTGAGAAAATTTAAGCAGTAAATTTAAAAGTAAAAGCAATAAAGTAATACACATAAAAATTACCTTATAGGGTACAAATAAAGCAAATTTTTAAAATAATCAGTATGCAATCAACCTTAATAAATAACCAAAAAAGAATTGAATCCATCGATATTCTTCGTGGCATCATTATGGTGATCATGGCACTGGATCATGTGAGGGATTTTTTTCACATCTACGGCAATACAGATGATCCCTTGAATTTAGCCACCACTACTCCACTGCTCTTTTTTACCCGGTATATAACGCATTTTTGTGCACCCGTTTTTGTATTTCTTTCCGGCACTTCTATTTATTTGCAAAGCCTGCGTAAAAGCAAAAAAGAGCTGAGTGCCTTTTTAATTAAAAGAGGCCTGTGGTTAATTGTTGCCGAAGTAACCATCATTTCGTTGGCCATTACCTTTAACCCATTTTATAATTTTGTAGTGCTACAGGTTATCTGGACCATTGGCATCAGCATGGTAATACTGGGTCTCCTCATCTACCTTCCTTTTAATGCTATTTTAGCATTGGGTTTGGTGATTGTACTTGGTCATAACCTGTTGGATATTCCCGAAGCAGCACCTGGATTTAAACCGGGCTTTTGGTGGGATCTGTTTCACAGCGCAAAATTTGCATTGTATCCTTTTGCCCCCAATCATTTCCTTGCCATTTTGTATCCCTTTGTTCCATGGACCGGGTTGATGTTGCTGGGCTATTGTACCGGCATTTTCTTTACACCAAAATTTGCAGCAGCAGAGCGGCAAAAAATATTATTCCGTATAGGAATTGCAGTTCTTTTATTGTTTGTAGTAGTACGCTTCATCAATGTATATGGCGATCCTGTTGCATGGACAGTGCAGAGAAATGTCCTTGTCACATTTTTATCTTTTATTAAAGTGCAAAAATATCCGCCTTCTTTAATGTACATGTGTGTTACCATCGGCACTGCTTTGCTCGCCTTGGCATTGCTGGAAAAAATTAAAAATCGTTTTACCGGTGTAATGCGTATCTATGGCAGGGTACCTTTCTTTTATTACATTCTCCATTTTTACCTGATACACCTTATTGCCACGATTGTATTTTTTTCAAGAGGACATACTATGCAGGATGCTATCAATTCAGCTCAAAACTTACCGTTTATTTTTATTATTCCCGGTGAGGGATTTGGCCTTGCGGTAGTTTACATGGTATGGCTTGCGGTAGTGATTTCATTGTATCCTTTATGCAAATGGTACAATACATACAAAACCAACCACAAAGAAAAATGGTGGCTGAGTTACTTATAATTAAACGACCTGATTTTTTATCTATTTAATTTATTACACCAATGCAACCTTCATTGTCCATCAATCAAAAAAGAATCACTTCCATTGATCTGCTTCGTGGGTTAATCATGATCATTATGGCACTTGACCATGTGAGGGATTATTTATATTTTGGATCATTTTATTTTGACCCACTCGATCTTGAAAAAACAAATGGCGCATTGTTTTTTACCCGGTGGATTACGCATTACTGTGCACCAGTATTCATGCTGCTCGCCGGCACTTCTGCTTACCTCATCGGGCAAAAGAAAACGAAAAAAGAATTATCGGTCTTTCTTTTAAAACGGGGATGCTGGCTGGTGTTTCTCGAAATGATCGTAGTAAATTTTGGCTGGAATTTTAATATTCAGTTTCCCTCTATTTTATTTATCACTATATGGGCATTGGGAGTAAGCATGATGGTACTGGCCGCATTGATCCATTTGCCTAAAAAATTAATACTGGCTTTTTGTATCGTGCTGGTAGCTGGTCATAATTTGCTCGACAAGGTTCATGTACCGGGTAATACATTGCCGGCATTTGGCTGGTCGCTGCTGCATGAACAACAATTTTTTACCTGGCATAAAGAAATTCTTTTAATAGGTTATCCATTGATACCATGGATTGGTGTAATGCCCTTGGGTTATTTATTGGGCGAATGGTATGCCGCAGGTTATGATGCAGGTAAAAGAAAAAGAAACTTATTGCTTCTTGGCGGCGGCGCCATTGTATTGTTTATCGTGCTGCGATACAGCAATCTTTATGGCGATCCGGTAAAATGGACCACACAAAAAAATCCGTTTTTAACTTTTCTTTCATTTTTAAAAATCAATAAATACCCGCCGTCTTTGTTATATATTTTAGTCACACTCGGGCCGGCACTTGTATTTCTTGCACTCACAGAAAAACTTCATGGAAGGATGGTACAAATTGTTTCAGTATATGGAAGGGTGCCTATGTTTTACTATCTCATCCACATCTATGTGATCCATCTGATAGCACTCATCGCATCCACATTTGTACCCGGCCAGGACTGGAGTATATGGATTCTGAAAGATCCAATTTGGTTTACAACAGGTTTAAAAGGTTATGGTTTTTCATTGCCAGTGGCTTACGGTATCTGGATAGCGGTGGTGATTGGTTTGTATCCCTTGTGTAAACGCTATGATCAATATAAACAAACGCACAAAGAAAAGTGGTGGCTCAGTTATTTGTAACATACAATTGAATCGCTTTATTGATTCAAATATATTTTGCCTTACCAGTTTTTTAGTTCAGGAACCATCGTTTCAGAATTTATTAATTAAACCAACAAAATGGAAAATCTGCAAAGCGAAGGATTAAAAAGGGAACTGGGTATTTTGGATGTTGCTACCAATGTGGTTAATATATGTATTGCCAGCGGCATTTTTTTATTGCCTGCAATCATCGCAGGTATCCTGGGTAATATGAGTATCGTTGCCTATATACTTTGCGGCATTATGTTTTTAATGATAGCACTTTGCTATGCCGAAGTAGGCAGCCGCATCACTGCGTCGGGGGGTGCTTATATTTATATTGAAAAGGCTTTCGGCCACTACGCTGGCTTTTTGGCAAACACTATTTTCTGGTTGGGTACAGGCATCTTTGTATCAGCTGCATTGATTAATGGCATAGCAGATATGCTGTCGGTAGCTTTTCCAATTTTTACAAATCCTGTTTACAGGGCATTGTTTTTTTTCGTGCTATTTGGCTGTTGCTGCTACATCAATATACTGGGTGTTAAACAGGGAATGATCTTTATTAAAATTATCACCGTAATAAAATTAGTACCACTCATCATATTGGTGGTGGCAGGGCTTTTTAGTATAAAAGCAGGCAACCTCACATTCGGCGAATTTCCATCCTTTAAAAATATTGGGGCAGCTTCTTTAATTTTATTTTTTGCTTTTTCAGGAGGTGAAACGGCTTTAAATATCAGCGGCGAAATGAAAAACCCAAACCGTACAGGTCCTTTGGGATTATTGATTGGCGTAGTTAGTATTGTTTTGTTTTACTCTTTAATACAACTGGTGTCGCAAGGTGTGCTGGGGGCTGATTTAGTCAATCATAAAGAAGCGCCCCTGGCTGCTGTGGCATTTTCCCTTTTCGGTTCCACTGGTTCCACTATATTAATTATCTGTGCGGTAATCTCCATTTTTGGTTCCTTTAATTCACTGATATTACTTTTTTCAAGGGTAATGTTTGCAGGAGCGAAAGATGAATACCTGCCCGTTATTTTATCCAAAGTTCATCACCAATATGCTACACCATATTGGGCTATTATTGCATTTTCCTTTATAGGTTTTATGGTGTCAGTTTCGGGAGGATTTAAACAATTGGTAGTGATAGCAACCATATCATTACTGTTGCTTTACATGGGCGTTGCATTATCACTCATCAAATTCAGAATAACAAAAAATGAAATCGCTCCTGCAAGTTTTAAAGTACCGGGTGGCTTAATTATTCCTGTCACTACTATCGTCATCATTGCCTGGTTTCTCTTTCAATCAACATTCAATGAAATAATAGCAACCGGGATATTTATCACACTAACGTCTGTTATTTACCTGCTCCGGTATTTCATTGTAAACCGAACTATTAAAACCAGTCTTTAACAACATAAAAATTAATCTGAATAAAACTTCCACATCAAAATATATTTAGAGATGAAAAATAAAACCTGCTTCTTTTTTGCAACATTGTTAGTGATAACTGTAAACAGTTTTTCACAACCGCTCACCCAGGTAAAAAAATTAGCTGCTGCTGATTCAATAAGGCTGGTGGAAATTTTTAAAGACCTGCATCAAAACCCTGAGCTGGGTTTTATGGAGGTTCGTACCTCAGGTATTATTGCAAAAGAATTAAAAGCTTTGGGCTATGAAGTAATGACCGGCATTGGCAAAACAGGCGTGGTAGGGATTTTAAAAAACGGCGATGGCCCGGTGGTAATGTACCGTGCCGATATGGATTGTAATTCGGTAAAAGAAATTACCGGCCTGCCCTATTCAAGTACCAAAACCATGAAGAAAGATGATGGCACAGAAGTGCCGGTAATGCATGCCTGCGGACATGATGCACATGTAACCTGGCTGCTGGGCGTAGCAAAAATAATGGCTACTTTAAAAAATGATTGGAAGGGAACATTGGTAATGCTGGCACAACCTGCCGAAGAACCGTTGACAGGTGCAAAGGCAATGGTGAATGACAGTATGTACAATAAAGGAGTGCCTGTACCAGATTATTTATTTGGCCTACACACTACCCCTATAGCAACGGGCAGCATTAAAAATGGTTCCGGCGAAAGAGCGGCCGGCAGCGACCAGTTGGATGTTACTTTCTATGGTATTGGCGGTCATGGCTCAACGCCTGAACTTACCAAAGATCCGGTAGTAATGGCCTGCAATGCAGTGATGCAGTACCAAACAATTATCAGCAGAAGTATTGCTGCACAGGATGTGGCTGTATTAACCGTTGGTGCTATCCATTCCGGCGGCGATAACAATGTAATTCCCGCTTCAGCAGTTGTAAAACTAAACCTGCGTTGGTTCAATGATAGAATAAGAACGGTTTTGCTGGATGGTATTAAAAGAATCAATGAAGGCATTGCGGTTTCCAATGGATTATCCAAAGAAAACTATCCTTCTATTTTAATGAAGGGCAGCGTTTATCCACAAGTAAACGAACCGGCGTTGGCGGCCAAAGTAAACAAGGCACTGGCTAACATCATTGCTCCTGAAAAAATTATTACCAACACGCCGCCCATCATGGGGTCAGAAGATTTTAATCACCTGGTGTTGGGCAACAATAAAACCGTTTGCGATTATGTGTGGGTAGGTACTGCCCGTCCTGATCTATATGCCAAAGCACTGGCTGAAGGAAAGACTGCTCCTTTTTATAATCACAATGGAAACTACCAGGTAGACCTGGCAGCCATTCCATTGGGAACAGAAATTGGCGTTACAGCATTGCTTGAACTATTTAGAAAATAGTGATCATAAAAAGAATTTTAAATAAACCTTTATGCAACCAGTTTTAAAAGGCAACAAAAAAAGAATTGAATCCATTGATTTGCTCAGAGGAATCGTAATCGTTATCATGGCGCTAGATCATGTACGGGATTTTTTTCACGCAGATAATTTTTTATACGATCCTGCGGATATGTCGCAAACAAATGCTCCGGTATTTTTTACAAGATGGATCACGCATTTTTGTGCGCCGGTATTTGTGTTCCTGGCAGGCACTTCCGCTTTTTTGGTGGGAGAAAGAAAAACAAAAAAAGAACTGGCTGCATTTTTACTAAAGCGTGGTCTTTGGCTGATGTTGCTGGAAGTGACTGTTATAAGCTTTGCATGGAATTTCAATCCGCACTATCCCACTTTTCGGCTGCAGGTTATATGGATACTTGGACTTTGTATGGTTTTTATGAGTGCCATTATTTACCTGCCACCAAAAATAATTTTAGCCATAGGATTGCTGATATTGTTTACCCATAATTTATTTGACAACATGCATGTAACGGGCAATAATTTCTCCGACTTTCTATTGGCAGAACTGCATGAACGCAGACGGTTTAATTTTGGCGGGCACTTCGTCACTACCGGCTATTCGCTCATTGCCTGGCTTAGCACCATGATGCTGGGTTATTGTTTTGGTGCGTTGTATAAAAAAGAAATGAATGCAGCACTGCGGAAAAAATATTTATTGGTGATTGGCAGTACAGCCATAGCAATTTTTATTTTAATAAGGGGCATCAATGTATATGGCGATATGAAGCCATGGGAAGTGCAGCCTTCTTTTATCATGACCATTTGTTCTTTTTTAAATGTTACCAAATACCCGCCATCATTGGTTTACACATTGATGACCATAAGTCCTGCTTTAATTGCGTTGGCACTGCTTGAAAAACCACTGAACAGTGTTGGAAGAATCATTATCGTCTTCGGTCGTGTGCCCTTATTCTTTTATATTCTTCATCTTTTTCTCATTCACCTGCTGGGCATTATTGCGGTGGTTGCCAGTGGCAGGCCATGGACGGACATGATTTTTACCACCATGCAAAATGCAAAAGACAGCCCGTGGCTTACTGGCTACGGCTTTTCATTGACAGGCACTTATTTTGTTTGGATATTGGTGATTGTGTTACTGTATCCAATGTGTAAATGGTACGACCGTTACAAAACAAATCATAAAGAAAAATGGTGGCTGAGTTATTTGTAGAAATTAAAATAAGAAACATTTTACAGGCGAATAACCATAAAAGGCAAATGATACCGGATTCCATATCTGTAAGATTTTACAAATATGGAATCCAAAATACAATGACTGACGAATTAAGAAACTATTAATCAAACCAACAAGAACAAACATAACCAATGACAAATAAAAAATCATTTCCGCAGCCAATTCCCATCCTGATGGCCGTGATTGTGCTGGCCGCCATCAGTACCTGGTTATTACCTGCCGGCCAGTATAGCAAGTTGTCCGCTGTTGAAAAGAAGTCATTTTCCATGACCACACCCGATGGAAATATTACGTTGCCTTTTACACAAAGAACACTCGACAGTCTTGGTCTAAGAATCTCTATTCAAAAATTTATCAATGGCGAAGTGCTGAAACCGGTATCTGTTCCAGGCACCTACAAAAAAATGGATCGTAATCCGCAGGGCTTTATCAATATACTCCAGGCACCCATCAAGGGAGTGTACGACAGCATCGACATCATTTTATTTGTGCTCATCATTGGTGGTTTTATTTATGTTTTCAATGAAACCAAATCCATTGAAAAAGGTGTTGCAGCCCTTGCATATTCCATGAGAGGAAGAGAACCGGTACTGATGGTGATACTCATCCTGGTATTTGCTTTTGGAAGAGCTTCCTACGGCATGGAAGAAGAAGCACTGGCTTTTTATCCAATTTTAGTTCCTCTTTTTCTGGCAGCAGGTTACGACCTGATTGTACCGTTAGCAGTTATTTTTGGAGGTAATTCTGTAGGGGGCATTGCTGCATTCTCCAACCCTTTCTCCACCATCATTGCCTCCAATGCAGCAGGTATCAACTGGATGGATGGCATCTACGAACGCCTTTTATTATTTGTAATAGCCACTATCATTCTTATCTGGTATGTTTTACGCTATGCTGCCAAAGTAAAAAAAGATCCAACAGCTTCTTTGGTTTATAAAATCGACGGGATTGTAAAACCGCCTTACGAAGTAAACATCAGCAATGAAGTAGTTCCCGAAAAACTGGAATTAAAAACCAAATTATTGCTGATACTTTTCCTGTGTACATTTCTAACGCTCATCGGCGGTGTGGTGTTGCTAAAATGGTGGACCCTGGAAATGTCTGCCTTGTTACTCGGCTCTTCCATCCTGGTAGCCATATTGGTAAAGATGAATGAAAAAATATTTATCAAAGCATTTTTAAAGGGTGCAGAAGATTTATTGGCCGTTGCTTTTATTGTGGGTGTAGCACGAGGCATCACGATTGTTTTAAATGACGGCCGGGTAAGTGATTCTATTTTATATTTTACTGCCAACGTGGTCAATCACATGCCACCGCCGGTTTTTATTTTATTGCTGCTTGTATTCTTTTTATTCTTTTCGCTGTTCATCAGTTCTTCTTCAGGTATGGCTGTACTTACCATGCCCATTATGGGGGCGTTGGCCATTATTGTAAATATCCCGGGAAATCAAATTGTAAATACTTACCTGTTTGGTATGAATGTGATGTTTTTTGTTTCGCCTACCAGCACCCTATTGCCTTCGCTGGCATTGGTAAATGTGAGCCTGAAAGCCTGGTTTAAATTTATTATGCCATTGGTGATCATCCTGTTTTTATTATGTGCAATATTCTTGGTGGCGGGTATCTATTTATGATATTTTAAAAAATCAGGCGGCTGAAATTTAAGTATGCAAACAAAGTGAAATGAAAAAAAATGAACATAAAAAAATGACCGTACTAACGCTGCTATTGTTTTGCTCAACAGTTTTAACAGCGCAGGTGCCGGTAAGGGAAGAACCAAGGCATCATCCTGTTTTACAAAATAAATATATCAGGTTGCTGGATGTTTGGTTACCTGCGGGAGATACTACCCTCTTTCATATTCATGCCACGCCTTCTCTTTTTGTGATACTTAGCAATACGCTTACAGGATCACAAACACAAGACTCCACATGGAGCAATAGTCAATCCAAAGCAGGCACCACCTGGTACCGTTCTTTTTCACCGGATAAACTGGTACACCGGGTATGCAACGCAGACACCCTAATATTTCATGTGAATGACATTGAACTATTGTCGCAATACAACACTACTCCTTCCAATAAAAAACCGTTACCTTTTCCTGTGGAATTTGAAAATGAAAAAGCTGTTGCCTACCGGTTAACAGTAAATGATTTCAATCAGCAAATCATTAAAAACAGGGGGCCAATGATTGCAGAATTAGTGGCGGGATCAGGGATTAAATTTCACGATACCAGCAACAATCAAACAAAGGAAATAACGGCTGGTAAATATTTGTATATAGATCCCGGCACCAACTTCTATTTTTCAACAGCAGCAAATAATGAAATTGAAATGGTACTTTTTGAAATTAAATAGCCATCGTTTTATAAACGGAGGTGACATAGACCCCAAAACAAAATTGCATAGTATCAAAATTAAATACCTAAATAAAAATAACAATGATAAGTTTAAAAACACTCAATAAACCGAGAATACTCCTGTTCTCAATCCTTGCAATATTATCACTGTATGTGTTGGTTGTACAGGAGCTTCTGTTTTTAATAGGCGCCGGGGCTGTTGATTTGGCCAGGTACAAATCAATGTCCTGGATACTGGTTCCGCATGGGATGTTGGGAATGATTGCGTTGCTAACAGGCCCGTTTCAATTTTCAACTACGTTACGTAAAAACAATCTTCCGTTACATAAAAAATTGGGTAAAATTTACATCATAGCTATTCTATCGGCTATGCCATTTGCTATTATGCTCAATATTTACCACCCTATTCCCGGTGCCAAAATAACATTTGCTTTTGAGAACATTATGCAGGCGTTGGTTTGGGCTACAACAGCAGCAATGGCCTGGCTTGCAGCATCAAGACGCCAAATAACAATTCATAAAATGTGGGCGGCCCGCAGTTATGGTGTAACCCTGGTTTTTGTGTTATCAAGGATATACAACCCCCTGCAATTTTTTATGAAAAATCCAGACATCAATGACTTCAGCCATTTCCTATGGTTTTTGTTGGTGTTTGCACTGGTTGTTCCTGATATGCTGGTTTTTAGTAAGGAATTATTTGGGGTAAAAAAAATACATACAAAATAAAAAAAATCATTTAAATGAAATATGTACTAACTGCATCATTGCTTTTACTTTCATTCACAGTATGTAGTCAATCAAAAATTGCTGCAAATGAACAACGTTTACAAAACCGCATTTTCGAATTATCCCAATTTGGAAAAGACAGCAGTGGTAAGGGCTACAGGGTTGCTTATACAAAAGGCGACCAGCAAGGAAGAGGGTACTTTATTAACCTGATGAAAAAAGCAGCACTGGAAGTAACCATTGATTATGCCGGCAATATCATTGGTAAAAGAAAAGGAAAAAATCCTGCATTAAAACCAATTGCTTTTGGTTCTCACATTGATATGGTGCCCGATGGTGGCAACTACGATGGTTGCGTTGGTTCCATTGGTGCATTGGAAATAATGGAAGTGCTGAATGAAAATAAGATAGTAACGGATCATCCGCTGGAAGTAATTATTTTTTCTAATGAAGAAGGAGGACCGGTTGGCAGTATGGCGATGTCTGGTGTATTAACAGCAACAGGTTTAAAAGAAAAAAGTCAGAGTGGTTTAACGATTGCAGATGGTATCAAAGCAATTGGCGGCAATCCTGACAGTATTCAATATTGCATCCGCAAGAAAGGCAACATCAAAGCCTTTTTAGAATTGCACATAGAACAGGGTGGCATTTTAGAAAAAGAAAATATACAGATCGGTGTGGTGGAAGGTATTGTGGGTATTGTGGATTGGGATGTAACCATTGAAGGCTTTGCCAATCATGCAGGTACTACGCCGATGAACATGCGGCAGGATGCACTGCTGGCTGCATCCAAATTTATCATCGCGGTAAATGAGGTCATCAATAGTGTAAAAGGCAACCAGGTAGGTACTGTAGGAAAAATCGCGGCACAGCCCGGTGCATATAATGTCATTCCCGGAAAAGTTGTGCTGGGTTTGGAGATAAGGGACCTGTCTGCTGAGAAAATTGAAATGCTCTTTAATGAAATTGAGAAACGGGCGGCAGCCATTGCAACATCCTCCAAAGTAAGCATTCGTTTTATCCGTCATGACAATGTACCAAAACCTGCGTTGACCGATAAGGGATTGCAGACCATTATTGCAACCGCTGCAAAAGCATTGGGCTTTACAACCAAAACAATGCAAAGTGGTGCCGGACATGACTCACAGGAGATTGCATTGATCGCACCTGTGGGAATGATATTTATTCCGAGTATTGGTGGCATCAGTCATTCACCCAAAGAATTTTCCAAAGCCAGTGATATGGCCAATGGTGCCAATGTATTATTACAAACAATTTTACAATTAGATAAAGAATAAATTTTTGATGAAATAAAAAATATAAAATGAAAAAAATATTACTGCTACTACTGTTACTGGGTTCATCTGTTGCATACAGTCAATCTTCAAACGGCAGAAAAGCTATCAGGGAAATTGCATTGACTGGTTCAGGATACGAACTGGGGTTACAACATGGTAAATTGCTGAAAAAAGAAATTGCAGAGATTGTAACCAAATGGAAAGAAAATACGAAGGCACAATTAGGGAAAGATGCTGACCAGGTGCTGAAGGAATTTTTTCAATATGCACATTTTGATGATGCCATTAAAAAATGGACACCGGATCTGTATGAAGAAGTAAAAGGAATTGCAGCAGGTTCAGGACAGGCATTCAATGATATTATGGTGCTTAACCTGCTGGACGAATTTTGGGTATATGAGAATAAGCTTGCCAATCATCATTGCAGTGGTATTGGAGTTCCGGCTATCAATGGCAATGCCGCTTACATCGCACAAAACATGGACATAGAATCCTATACAGACGGTTATCAAATTTTGTTGCGGTTGAGTAAAACAGATAAAAGACCAGAACAATTCATACTAACCCACCCCGGGGTAATTGCATTAAACGGGATGAACGAAACAGGTATTGGTGCCTGCATGAATACACTGATGCAATTAAAAGCCTCTTCAACAGGATTACCCGTTGCATTTATAGTTCGGAAAATCATCAATACAACAAACAAAGAAGAGCTGCTGCAATTTATTCAAACCGTACCGCATGCTTCCGGTCAAAATTATATTATTGGTATTCGAAATGAAGTGTATGATTTTGAAGCCTCCGCAAACAAAGTGGTAAGATTTGATCCAAAGAATGCAAACGGCAGCATCTATCATACCAATCACCCGCTAGCAAATGATGATGTAAAAGAATGGTTCGCATTCAATACAACAAATTCTAATAGTCATGTAAGATTATCAGCTGTTCAGCGCCGGGTAAAAGATATTTCAACAGTGGATGATGGCATCATCAAAGATGCATTACGATCCAAAGATGATAAAGACAATCCTGTATGCCGGGCGCCTAAGAATGGTGGATTTACTTTTGGTTCCGTGATCATGACACTTAGCGGCACGCCAAATCTGCAGATAACAGCAGGGCCTCCGGATGAATCGGAATATAAAAAGATCGGGTTTACAAATGCCAGGTAAATATTATAATCAACCATAAATATTCAGCATGAGAAAAATATCGGCACTCATTTTACTTTTTTTATTTCAACAAATATCATTTGCACAAAAAACTGCCCTGCTTGCAAAAGCATTAATTGATGGAACAGGAAAAGTAATTGCAAACCCTGTAGTAATTATTGACAGTAATAAAATTATCGCTGTTACTAATAAAGAAAATATTCCAAAAGGCGCAATCATTATTAACCTGGGCGATTATACTTTATTGCCGGGGTTGATTGATATGCATGTACATCCGAATCTTACAACGGATGATTACCAGGTTGATCATTTGCGTGGATCTTCTGCTTCCAAGGCATTAATGGGTTTAAAGAATGTACAGGATTTGCTGGCGGCCGGATGGACAACTTTACGGGTGGCAGGTGATGGTGATGTGGGTTATGCCAATATCGAAATTAGAAAAGCAATTAATAAAGGAATGTTTGTTGGACCGCATATTTATGGTGCGGCACATTATATCTCCGTAACCGGTGGTGGCGGTGATATAAATTTTTTAAGTTATGAACAAAAAATAATTGCTGACGGATTGATTGCGGATGGGCCCGATGAAATCCGCAAAGCAGTACGCAATGAAATAAAATATGGCAGCGACTGGATCAAGTTATTGGTAACCGGTGCTTTTATGACAGCAGGTGATAATCCAAACAATGTTCATTTCAGTGCTGAAGAATTAAAAGCTGCAGTGGAAGAAGCGGCAAGAAGGGATGTGCCTGTGATGGCGCATGCACATGCAGCTGAAGGAATAAAAATGGCAGTGAAGGCAGGCGTACGCACTATAGAACATGGTTCTTTTATTGATGAAGAAGCAATGGATCTGATGATACAAAAAGGAACCTGGCTGATACCAACCTTTTCCATTCATCTTTATTTTGATGAAAAATTAGATGGCAATGCGTCTTTGCAAAAGGCCATTGAGATTGGGAGAAAAACAAAAGAAAGCATGTATACCAATATGCGGCAGGCTTTTAAGAAAGGAGTAAAGTTTGGATTGGGTACCGATGATGTTGGCTGGCCTCCAAACTATTCAGCAAGAGAATTCGGGGAATATGTAAAGCTGGGAATGACACCCATGCAGGCAATACAGTGTGCGACAAAAGTGAATGCAGAAATACTTAAAAAAGAAAATGAAATTGGTACAATAGAAGTTGGTAAACTGGCAGACATCATTGCGGTAAAAGGTGATCCGTTAAAAGACATTAGCGAACTGCAAAGAGTGAAATTTGTAATGATTGGCGGCAAGGTGGTTAAGAATGAAAAGTAAATAGTAAAATAAACAAAGATGAAAAATTTTGTGACAGTTGTATTATTGTGCCTGCTGCAAGTCGGCAGCCATGCACAAAAGCCAAGAGCAAGAGACATAGGAATTCCTTTTGATGGTGTAACCGGAAAATACAATGCCATCACAGATGTAAAAGGTGTAGAAGTAGGATACAGCACGATCATCTCCGGCAACGGAAAAAATATATTGGGCACGGGTCCGGTAAGAACCGGTGTTACAGCCATCCTGCCAAGGGGCAAAAACAACAATCCTGTTTATGCCAACTGGTACACATTAAATGGCAATGGCGAAATGACCGGTACCACCTGGGTTACTGAGTCTGGCTTTTTAGAAACACCTGTGATGATCACCAATACCAACAGTGTGGGTGTGGTAAGAGATGCTGTTTTAAAATGGTTTGTAAACAAGCATTGGTACAAAGAAGATTTCTGGTACACCTACCCTGTTGTGGCCGAAACCTATGATGGTTTTTTAAATGACATTTATGGTTTTCATGTAAAAGAAAGCAATGCGTGGGAAGCCCTGGACAGTGCAAAAACCGGCTACCTGAAAGAAGGCAATGTGGGCGGCGGAACAGGCATGATGTGTTTAGGTTTTAAATGCGGTACCGGCAGTGCCTCCAGGGTTATAAAAATAAAAGATTCTACCTATACGGTTGGTGTACTGGTGCAATCAAATTTTGGCAGAAAAAAATCGCTGACCATCGCCGGAGTACCGGTTGGAAAAGAGCTGATGGATACCTTAAACAATGAACTTAAATTACCACCACAGCATTATAGAAAAGAAGGCGATGGCTCTATAATAGTTGTGGTAGCTACCGATGCCCCCTTACTGCCTCACCAGCTAAAACGTATAGCAGCAAGGGTTCCGTTGGGTATCGGCATTGTTGGCGGCCGTGGCACCAATGGCTCGGGAGATATTTTTATTGCCTTTTCTACCGCCAATGAAAATGCTTTTCAAAGAAATGATTTTACAAAAGTAACTGCGCTGCCCAATGATCTGATTGACCCGCTTTTTGAAGCAACGGTACAGGCAGTTGAAGAAGCCATTATCAATGCAATGGTGGCTGCTGAAACCATGGAAGGCATAAACGGTAATAAGTCTTATGCATTACCACAAAAGCTGGTGATTGATTTATTGAAAAAGTATAACAGGATAAAGTAAACAGTCTGTAAAGTAAGGCGGATATTTTTTAAGCAATGATGTTTTTTATTAAAATTATCTTTGGAGAAATGTAGTATATTTATATCGATTTCTCCAAAAATGTAAAATAAATTAATTGGAGAAATGTGGTATATTTATAGCGATTTCTCCAAAATAAAATACAATGACTCAAACTATAAGCCTGGTAGGCCGTGAAAATGAAATAGAAAAAATAGACAGGATGCTGCTGTCTGGGCAGGCGGAATTCCTGGCAGTGTATGGCCGCAGAAGGGTTGGTAAAACATTTTTAATAAGACAATATTTAAAGAACAACCTGGTATTTGATTTTACAGGCACAAAAGACGGAACTAAAGAAGAACAACTGTATAACTTTCATGAAGAGTACCTGAGAAGAGCTAAAGGTAGAAAGGAAAAAAATATCCCTGCCTCGTGGCAGGAAGCTTTTAATTATTTAGCGGTATACATAAAAAGTTTACCCGTAAAAAAGCAGAAGCATGTGGTGTTTATAGATGAGATGCCCTGGCTGGATATACCCAAAGCAGGTTTCATCGCCGCATTGGAATTTTTCTGGAACCAGCATGCTTCCAATATGAATAATGTATTGCTCATTGCGTGTGGCTCTGCTTCATCATGGATAAAAAAGAAACTTATCAGTGCAAGAGGCGGCCTGTATAACCGTGTTACGCAACGCATACAATTAATGCCTTTTAATTTGTACGAAACAGAATTATTTTTAAACAGCCTGGGTGCAAAGCTTCCCCGTTACCAGATACTGGAACTGTATATGGCCATGGGAGGCATCCCCTTTTACCTGAAAGAAGTGACTAAGGGTAAAAGTGCGGCGCAGATTATTGACAGCACCTGTTTTGCAAAGCAGGGTTTGCTGCATACTGAATATGCACAGTTGTATCACTCCCTGTTTAAAAATGCAGATCAGCATATAGCTGTCATTGAAGCGCTTGCATCTAAACCGCAGGGAATGACGAGAAGTTCAATAGCCCTTAAAACTAAATTAAGCGAAGGCACCTTATCCCGTACATTAGAAGAACTGGTGGAGTGTGATTTTGTTTCCTTTTATCAGCCATTTGTCAATAAAAAGAAAACAGCTATTTATAAACTTACTGACCTGTATTCACTTTTTTATTTAAAATTTATCAAGCCCAATAAAAAAGGGGGCAGAGGCACCTGGGATCAGTTATCCAAACTCAGCAACTTTACCGCATGGAGTGGTTATGCTTTTGAAAATATCTGTATGCAGCATATCAGCCAGATAAAAAAAACTTTGGGTATCAGTGGCGTTTACACTACCACCAGCTCCTGGCAATTTGCAGGCAACGATGCACTGCCCGGTGCACAGATAGATATGATCATTGACCGTGCCGACCAAACAATTAATTTATGCGAAGCTAAATTTACCAAAGAAACCTTTGCTATTACCAAAAGCTATGCAGCACAATTAAAAATGAAAAAATCTATTTTCAGACAGGCCACACTAACTAAGAAAGCAACTTTTACAACGTTGCTAACCACATTTCCTGCCATGCAAAACCAGTATTATCTTGGCGATGTTGACAATGAGATAAGCATGGAAAAATTATTTAAACCCGAATAGTTATTAGGTCTATTTTTTATAAACAGAAAATGATTTAGTAATGATAAGTTTTAAATAAACCTCTTAATTAAAAAAATCAATACATTCATACAACAGTGAATAAAATTAAAAACAACATTAAAACATCAGCATGAGATTACTTTTTTTACCATTACTTTTTTTATCGCAATTATTGTTTGCACAAAAACTAACCAGTGCAAACAAGAATGCTGTACTGGCTTCTGTTGAAAAACACCAGCAGGAATTAATTTCACTCAGCGACCAGATTTGGGGCTTTGCGGAAATTGCCATGAAGGAAACCAAATCCTCCAAAGTACTGGCCGATTATGCAGAAGCTCAGGGTTTTAAAGTAAGCCGCGGAGTAGCCGAAATACCTACTGCATTTATTGCTGAGTTTGGTAGTGGCAAACCCATCATTGGTGTATTGGGAGAGTTTGATGCATTGCCCGGCCTTTCGCAAAAGGCGCAGCCAACCAAAGAGGCTTTGCTGGAAGGCGCTCCCGGTCATGGTTGCGGCCATAACATGTTTGGTGCCGGTAGTTTAGGTGCTGCTTTGGCTATTAAAGAATTGATAGCTGCCGGTAAATTAAAAGGCACTATCCGCTTTTATGGTACGCCTGCAGAAGAGGATTTAGCAGGCAAGGTTTACATGGCAAGAGCAGGTTTATTTAATGATCTTGATGTATGTCTCGACTGGCATCCCGATTATGAAAACAAAGCCAATATGCAAAGTTCACAATCTGTAACAGATTACACCATCTCGTTTAAAGGTAAAAGTGCGCATGCAGCAGCCGATCCATGGAATGGCAGGAGTGCTTTGGATGCGGCAGAATTATTTAATATCGGTATTAATTTTTTAAGAGAACACGTAAAACCAAGTGTGCGTATGCATTATGTTTACAGCAAGGCAGGTAAAGTACCCAATGTAATTCCAGATGAGGCAAGTGTTTGGTTGTGGATACGTGACAGTAAAAGAAGTGGCGTAGCCGAAGTAAGCGAACGCATGAAAGACATAGCCAAAGGCGCAGCATTGATGGCAGGCGTACAATACGATATCAAATTAAACAGCGGCTTGTACGAATTACTGATCAATGAAACGGGCGCCAAAACTTTACAAAGCAATATGAATTTTGTAGGCCCCGTAACCTATACAAAAGAAGAATTGGCATTTGGTGAAAAAATTATGAAGGAATACGGACTGGAATCTAAAGGCATCAGTGGAACAATCAAACCGCTTGAAGTAACAAAAGAAGATCCGGTAGGTGGCTCTACAGATGTGGGAGATGTAAGTTATATTGTTCCTGAAATTACCTTACTGGCTACTACAGCTCCTTACGAAGCGCCGTGGCATAGCTGGGTGGTGGTGGCCTGCGGTGGTATGAGCATTGGTCACAAGGGCATGTTATTTACTTCCAAATCGTTGGGCACCACCATGGTTGATTTGTTTGAAAATGAAAAGCTACGCAACGACATTAAAGAAGAATTTTTAAAAAGAAAAGGAAAAGAAGTGTGGAAGGCGATGTTGCCGGATGGTCCGCCACCAGTGCCGAAAAATTAAGGGTATCGGTATTTATTAAACTGGTGGTTGGGTAAACATTGTTACTTCACAAACTGGTACAAATAAGGAGCCTTATGGGCTTTACCTAAAAATTGTTTTTCAGTACGAATCAATAACCCCGAAGCCAGCATCCTGCGCTGAAAATTGGTACGATGCACTTTCTCATCCAGGATGGCTTCATACACCTGTTGCAATTGTTTCATAGTAAATTGAAGCGGTAACAAGTTGGTGCCCAAAAGTTTTTCGTCCAGATTTTTTCGCAACGTCTCCAGCGCTTTTTGCACAATTAAATTATGATCCAGCATTAGTTTAGGTACTGCATCAAGGTCGTACCATTCGCATGAATCTGACAAGGTATCCGGTTGTAATTTTACCTTACTATAATTAATCAATGCATAATACGCAACAGAGATAAACCGATCCAGTAACCAGTGTTTATCATCAGCAGCAAGGCCGTTTGCTTTAATAATTTTGCGAAGCACTGCCGGCTGGTGCCGCTTTACATCTCCAAATACATAACACTGCTCCAGGTAAATATTTGATAAACCTGTACGTTCTTTTAAGCCACGCCGCACAGCAGCATTCAGGTTTTCTTTAAGCCCCACAAAGCCACCAGGCAAGGCAAACAGCCCGGTGTTATGGTATTCCATTACCAGTATCTTCAATTTTTCGCCACTAAACCCAAATACTACAGAATCAAATGCAACATGTGTAAGGTAACTTTCACCCTTCTTATTTTCAGCCGGATTATCTTTTTGTTTTGCCATGTGTAGAAAAGTAAAAATATTAAAAAAGTTGAAAGTCAATTAATTTTTTTATTATTGTATCAAATTGAGACAATAAAATTTAAATCTTTTTTTATTATGAAACGAATTGCATTATTACTGCTGTTTATTTGCCAAATTACTACCATTGCCAACGCACAAACTGATTTTGGTTTTCCTGTGCAGACCACCATTGCCAATGGAATTATTGAAGGAAACTATAACACAAAAGATGGACTGCAGGTTTACCTCGGCATACCTTTTGCCAAGCCGCCGGTAGGTGCATTGAGATGGAAAGCTCCACAAGCACCTGACAATTGGAAGGGTGTAAAGACAACAAAAAAATTTGGACCAAGACCCATACAAGGTATTGTGTTCGGCGATATGAATGCCCGATCCAACGGCTTGAGCGAAGATTGTCTTTATTTAAATGTATGGACACCTGCCCGCTACAATACAAAAAATCTCCCCGTGCTGGTTTATTTCTATGGTGGCGGTTTTGTTGCAGGAGACGGATCTGAGCCAAGATATGATGGTGGCAGCATGGCACAGAAAGGAATTGTGGTAGTAACAGTAAATTATCGTTTAGGTATTTTTGGATTTTTCGCACATCCGGAACTAAGTGCCGAAACGCCATATAAAGGTTCAGGTAATTATGGGTTGCTCGATCAGTATGCTTCTCTTAAATGGGTGCAACAAAATATTGCAGCCTTTGGCGGTGATCCCAAACGGGTAACTATTGCAGGTGAATCTGCAGGCTCTATATCCGTGAGTGCGCAGATGGCTTCCCCTTTATCAAAGAACCTTATTGCCGGTGCTATTGGTGAAAGTGGAGCAAGCATTAACCCTACCCTTTCTCCTGTACCTATGGCAGATGCAGAAAAGCAGGGAATGGAATTTGCTTCAAAAGCAGGCGTAACATCTATTGCAGCCATGCGTGCCATGAGCACGGCAGCATTGTTTGAAAAGTACCAGGATTCTAAGCGTTTTGGTTTTCCTATTACCATTGACGGATATTTTCTTCCTAAAACGGTTACTGCTATTTTTAATGCAAAAGAACAGGCTATGGTTCCTTTGCTGTTAGGATGGAATTCAGCCGAGATTCCGGGAGCGGCATTTATGCAGGGGCAACCCTTTAAAGAAGAAAATTATATTGCCAGAGTAAAAGCAGAATATCCACAGGATTGGGAAGAAATGTTAAAGCTCTATCCCCATAGTTCGGATAAAGAAATTGAATTATCAGCCACCGCATTGGCAGCAGATCGCTTTATTGCCTACAGCACCTGGAAATGGTTTGACCTGCACCGTAAAAACAGCGCTAAGCCCGTTTACCGGTACCTTTATTCAAAGTTAATGCCTCCCCTGATTGATGCTTCGCTTACCGCAGGATTAGCTGGGGGCACCAATAAAAATACACAACCTAGTTTAAAAATGCCCGAGCCAGTTGGAGCGCCACATGCCTGCGAAATAGAATATTGTATGGGCAATTTATCGCTTAATAAAGATCATGCATGGACAGAAGATGATTACAAAGTATCAGCAACTATGCAAAACTATTTTGCCAATTTTATCATTAGCGGAAATCCTAATGGAAAAGATTTACCTAACTGGCCAGCTGCAGAAGCAATTGCAACTGAACCTGATGTAATGATCATTAACACCGTATCCGGAGCAATAAAAGCAACAAATGATGCCCGGTATTTGAAATTGGATAAATTGTACAAGAACAATTAATAGTCCCGTTTAATTTTGCAAAAAGCCATAAAGAAAAATCAATACAACTTTTCTTTATGGCTTTATTGTTTATACTGCTTTCGCATAATATAAGGGTGTATTTCAAATTGTAGCGGACTTCAGGTTTTCCGACCTTTCGAAGAAATGTTAAGCAAATAATAATCTATCCAATTACATTGGCAGTAAAAATCCAATCACAAAAATTTATAAAACCGGCCGTAGTAAAACCCTTTCTGGCAGAACCTTCAATCATAACCTGTACTCGATTTTTAGGCGCAGCAATCACAAAAACCTCTCCCCGGTATTTGTATCTTGATAAGTTGTATAAAAGTAATCAGCAGCCAGTATTTTTTACCTGATAAACAACTGCATAATAAAGCATTTTTACATTACCTTCCAGTTATATAACCATCAACGCATAAAACCCAATACCTAAGCCTGCACGCTAGCTGGATATCTAAAAACCAATTGCTGAAATAGTTATTACCATGGTGGCTTACTGGGAAATTTTTAAATACTCCTGATAAAAGCTGGCATGCTGAAGAAGTGATTTTAGTCTGTTCCGGAGCCTGTAAAAACTAAAACCAGTATTTAATCATAGGCCAAAGGGAACTTCATCACAGGGCATATCAATACAATTACAGGATCATCTTTTTAAATCAATCTCATAGAAAAAAAATGAATCAGCATCTTCAAAGCGTAATGCATCTTATTCAGCAGGGTGAAACTTTATCTGCCGAACAAAAAACAGCCCTGTTAAAATCGTTGAAAGATGCTGATAAGGAATTGGAGACAACGATATTGAAATTAGATAAAACAGAAAAAGCAAAAACTGCGACTACTATTCTTCTGGAAGAAACCATAGAAGAACTGGAGCATAAAAGAAAAGCAGTGGAGGCGCAAAGCAGGGAACTGGAAATTGAAACTTCACTGGAAAGGGTAAGAATGGTTGCTATGGGCATGAAAAAACCAGGCGACCTTTTGGACATCTGCGAAATACTTTTTAAAGAGCTTGCCGCTCTTAGCTTTACTGCACTCAGGAATACGATGATCAATATTCATAATGATGATAAAGCTTCTTTACTGAATTATGATTATTCCGGTAATACTGATAAAACAGTTACGGATATTCCATACAATTTTCATCCGCTTGTTGAAAAGCAGATCAGGGTTACAAAAGCTGCGCCTGATGCTTTTTTTGAATTTTCCTTTGCAGGCGAAGAACTAAGGTCATTCAGGGAATTAAGAAAACATAATGGGGAACAAGACGACCCACAACTTGAAATTACTGATGCGCTGTACTACTATTTTTACTCTATAGGAGATGGTTCGGTAGGCATCTCCACTTACAGCCCGATAAATGATCAAAAACTAGAATTGCTGAAACGCTTTCGTAATGTATTTGACCTGGCGTACAAAAGATATGTCGATATCAGCAATGCCGAGGCACAAGCAAGAGAAGCACAGATTGAACTGGCATTGGAAAGAGTTCGTGCAAGAACCATGGCTATGCAAAAAAGCAGTGAGCTGCCTGAAGCTGCCAATAACCTGTTTGTGCAGGTGCAGGCATTGGGCATGCCGGCATGGAGTGCGGGCTATTGCATTTGGGATGATGACAAGCAGGGCGTTACTTTATGGATGAGCAGTGAAGGTGTGATGCAGCCTTCTTTTCATGCACCGCTAACAGAAGATCCTTCTTTTATTCATATGAAGGAAGCTTATGAAAGAGGGGAGGCATTTCATGCAGAAGAAGTGGGTGGTGATGCATTGGTAACCCACTACCAGTATATGCGTACACTGCCGGTGGTGGGTAAAATTTTAGATTCCATTGTTGCGGCAGGCCATCCCCTGCCTGCTTTTCAAATATTTCATTGTGTTTATTTTTCACAGGGCTTTTTGTTGTTTATAACTTATGAAACGGTACCAAAAGCACATGACATCTTTAAACGATTCGGAAAAGTTTTTGACCAAACCTATACCCGTTTTCTCGATTTGCAAAAAGCAGAAGCACAGGCAAGAGAAGCACAAATAGAACTGGCACTGGAAAGGGTTCGTGCAAGAACGATGGCCATGCAACACAGTGAAGAACTGATGGAAGCTGCTAACTTATTATTTCAGCAGGTGCGGTTATTAGAAATTCCTGTTTGGACTTGCGGGTATAATATCTGGGAGAAAGGAGAAGATTTCTGCACCGGCTGGATGAGTACACATGGTGCCCTTCAACCATCATTCAGAATACCACTTACCTATGGCCGCACCTTCATGCACATGAATGAATCCCGCCTAAAGGGAGAACTTTTTTATGTAGAGGAAATGGGTGGCGAGGCTTTGGCAGAACACTACAGAAATATGTTAAACCTTACGGATTTTAAGGCCATTGCAGACGTGCAATTAAAAGATGGTTTTTCATTACCCACATTTCAAATAAACCATGTTTTTAATTTTAAACATGGCAACCTCATTTTCATCGCCGGTGAACCTATCCCGGAAGCCTGGGATATTTTCAAACGCTTCGCTAAAGTTTTTGAACAGACCTATACAAGATTTCTTGATCTCCAAAATGCAGAAGCACAAGCAAGAGAATCACAAATTCAACTGGCATTAGAAAGAGTTCGTGCAAGAACGATGGCTATGCAGCATAGTGATGAACTGAAAAATGCGGCAGCATTATTATTTCAGCAGGTAAAGGCATTAGGAGCGCCGGCTTATAGCTGCGGATACAATATCTGGGAAAAAGATGAAAAAGAATTTACTTCATGGATGAGTACCCAGGATGGTAGTGAAATTAACGGGGTTTCAAATATCCCGTTGACTGAAGACGCTAATTTTATCCGCTATGTGGAGTCGAAACAAAATGGCGAACAATTTTTTGTTTTGGAATTGCGTGGCGAAAGGATGCAGGAGCATTATAACTATCTTAAAACTATTCCGGCTTTTAAGGCATATTTCGAGTATGCAATAAGCGTAGGTTTCGATTTACCTGAAACACAAATACATCACCTCGCTAATTTTTCGCAAGGTAATTTGTTGTTTATTACGCTGGAACCCTGTCCTGAATTTCATGATGTATTTAAAAGGTTTGCGGCAGTTTTTGAACAAACCTATACCCGTTTTCTTGATCTGCAAAAAGCAGAAGCGCAGGCAAGAGAAGCACAGGTAGAACTTGCATTGGAAAGGGTACGTGCCAGAACAATGGCGATGCAGCATAGTGATGAATTAATTGAGACTGCAGAACTTTTGCTTGATCAATTGAAACAACTTGGCGCTGAATTGCAGGGAGTAGCATTTTCTATATGCGACAATAACAGCACTATGGTTCAAAAATGGACCAACATTGGTGTCTTTTCTGTTCCATACACGATTGAATCGGGTGAGCAACGTATGTATGAAGCCTGGAAAAGCCAGTCAGGAATGTATGAGGAAGTTTATGACGGTGAAAAAATAAAGAAGTATTTTGAATTGTATATGAAGATTCCTGCCTTTAAAGAAGGGCTGCAAAAATTTATAGAGAGTGGTCATCCAATTCCAACATGGCAAAAAAATCATGCCATTACTTTTAAACATGGGTATTTACTTTTAATTACAACGAAAACGTTTGATGAAACACAGATATTTCTTCGATTTGGAAAAGTTTTTGAACAGACCTATACCCGCTTCCTCGATCTGCAAAAAGCAGAAGCACAGGCAAGGGAAGCACAGATAGAAGCAGCATTGGAAAGAGTGAGAAGCCGCAGCATGGGCATGCAAAAAAGTGAGGAGCTTAAAGAAGTAATAAAAATTGTTTATCAGCAACTCTCTCATTTAAAAATTAATCTTAACCACGCAGGTTTTGTTGTTGACTATGCACCGGGAGGTGATTGGCATTTTTGGATCGCTGATGAGCAGGACATTCCTTCTACAATAACGCATCCGTATTTTGAGTCTGTTTGGGCAAATCAATTTAATGAAGCAAAAGAAAAAGCTGCAGACTTTTTTGCCACCATCTTAAATTTTGAAGAAAAGAACAAATTTTACAATGAGCTTTTATCCTATGTTCCCGGGTTACCGGAAGCATCAAAAGATTTTTATTTAAGTTGTCCGGGCCTTGCAGCATCAACAGTATTGTTTGATAGTGTTGCACTGTACATGGAGAATTTTACCGGCACTCCTTATACAGAGGAAGAGAATAATACACTCATACGTTTTGGAAAAGTATTTCAGCAAACCTATACCCGTTTTCTTGATTTACAAAAAGCAGAAGCACAGGCAAGAGAAGCAAAGATCGAAGCCGCATTGGAACGCACCCGTACACAAAGCATGATGATGCAGCATTCAAAAGAACTCGATGACACCTTAAGGGTTTTTCATGAACAGGTTTTGTTGCTCGGTATTCCATCAGCATTTTCCTTTTTGTGGTTGCCGGATGAAGAAAAAGACAAACATATTTTCTGGGCTGCCTGGGCTGAAGATAATTCGACCAGTTTTAAGAGTAAAGCTATCAGTTACCCGCTCGACAGAAATGAATCTGCGACAGCGCAATGTCTTGTTGACTGGAAAGGCAATGAACCCGTGGTTGCTTACCAGGTGCCACCAGCCGGCGTACAAAATTATTTCGCCGCATGGCAGGAGCTGATTGCCGGGGTAGAACAACTAAAACCGGAATATTTTTCAGATGGATTGTATTATGTGGAAGCCTTTATGAAATACGGCTGCTTTGGTGTAATGGTGAAAAACAAATTGCCGGACGAAGAAAAAAAGATACTAAGCCGTTTTGCTGTTGAATTTGAAAGAACCTATACCCGTTTTCTTGATCTGCAAAAAGCAGAAGCACAGGCAAGGGAAGCTACGATAGAAGCGGCATTGGAAAGGGTACGCAGCAGAACCATGTCGATGCAAAAAAGTGATGAGCTGGCAGAAACCGCCGCGGTACTCTTCAGGCAGTTGATTTTGCTGGGCATTGCACCAAATCGTTTATACATCGGCATCATTACAGATAATACCGGAGATATTGAAGCATGGGCCACTGACGAAGATGGCGGCAAAGTGAACAACCGGTTTACATTAAGCAGCAAAAGAAACACCTCTGTAAAAAAAATGTATGATGCCTGGAAGCAGCAGAAAAAATCAATTACCATTGCTATGCAGGGGAACGAGCTGGCTGATTATATTCAGTACCTCTCCGGTGAATTGCATGTGCCCGTAACCATAGGCCATACGCAACAACGGCGCATACAAAACATCGCTTATTTCGGCAAGGGTTTTATTGGCATCGCTTCTCCTGATGAACAACCCGGAGAAACTATTTTTTTACTTGAACGTTTCGCGGCAGTATTCAATCTTACCTATACCCGTTTTAATGATTTGAAAATAGCGGAAGCACACGCCGTACAGGCAGAAGAAGACCTGATAAAATTACAGACAGAAAAGCGGCGTGCCGAAGATGCACTTACTGAATTGCGTGCCACACAAACACAGTTGATACAGTCAGAAAAGATGGCAAGCCTTGGTGAGCTCACCGCAGGCATTGCACATGAAATTCAGAACCCGTTAAACTTCGTGAACAATTTTAGTGAAGTAAACACTGAACTGATTGAAGAATTAAAAAGTGAAAAGTTAAAAGTGAAAAGTGAAAGAGATGAACAACTGGAAGATGAATTATTAAATGATATTGCAGAAAACGAAAAAAAAATAAATCACCACGGCAAACGTGCCGATGCCATCGTAAAAGGAATGCTGCAGCATTCAAGAAAGAGTGAAGGCAAAAAAGAACCAACGGATATTAATGGTTTGTGTGATGAATACTTACGCCTCTCCTATCATGGGCTTCGTGCAAAAGACAAATCTTTCAATGCAACATTGAAAACAGATTTTGATGAAACGATTGGTAACATCAATATTATTCCACAGGATATTGGAAGGGTGTTGCTGAACCTTTATAACAATGCGTTTTATGCGGCCCCCCTGCCCCCCGAAGGGGGGTTCTCAGACCCCTCGTATAAACATGAGCCTACTGTTTGGGTGAGTACAAAAAAAATGGGCGATAAGGTTTTAATAAGTGTGAAAGATAACGGGCCGGGCATTCCTCAAAAAATAGCAGATAAAATATTTCAACCATTCTTTACTACCAAACCTACCGGCCAGGGAACAGGCTTAGGTTTGAGTTTAGCGTATGATATTGTGAAAGCGCATGGTGGCGAAATAAAAGTAGAAAGTAAAGAGGGCGCAGGAACCGAGTTTATCATTCAATTACCTATTCCATCGTAACCGCTCTATTTTATCTATGGGGAAGATGACGAAAAGCCGGATTGGACAAATCCGGAATTGAATTCCGGATTTGTCCAAAATATCCTATCTTTAAAACATGATAAAACGTACAGCAGAAGACCGGCTGAAAAGGCTGGCAAAAACGTTCCGCAGCGTAGCGGTGATAGGGCCAAGACAAAGCGGTAAAACCACGCTTTGCAAAACGGTGTTTCCGCAAAAGCCGTATGTTTCTTTAGAGAACCCCGATACTTTGGAATTTGCCAGTGCCGACCCAAGGGGGTTCCTGGGACAGTTTAAAAGCGGCGCCATATTGGATGAAATTCAAAGGGCGCCTCACCTGTTTTCTTATTTACAACAAGTGCTCGACGAAACAAAAAAGAAAGGCTTGTTTATATTGACTGGTTCAAATAACTTTTTATTGCAGTCAAATATTTCACAATCACTTTCGGGCAGGATTGCCTATGTACAATTGTTACCTTTTTCGCTGCAGGAATTGAGGGAAAATAAAAAAATAAAAGCCGGTTACAGCTGGCATATACTGCATGGCGGCTATCCTGAAGTAATTGCAAAAAAAATAAATCCGGCAGACTGGTATGCCGGTTATATTAATACTTATGTTGAAAGAGATGTGCGGCAACTAAAAAATATCAGCAACCTTTCGCAATTTACAAAACTGCTCCGCTTATGTGCCGGGCGAACTGGCCAGATACTAAACCTTACTTCACTTTCAAACGATTGCGGTATTGACCAAAAAACCGTAGCAGCATGGTTAAGCATACTGCAGAGCAGCTATGTTATTTATTTACTTAAACCTTACCATGGTAATTTTAATAAGCGTATTATTAAAACCCCCAAACTTTATTTTTATGATACCGGTGTAGCCTGTTCATTGCTCGGCATAAGCAATGCTGCTCAAATTGCTACCCACACAGCCAAGGGCCCCTTATTTGAAAACCTGGTTGTAAGCGAATTGCTGAAAGAGCGTTTTAATACCGGTGAAGCCGATAACCTTTTTTACTGGCGTGATAAAACGGGCAATGAAGTAGATATCCTGATAGATAAAGCTGGTAAATTAACTGCGATGGAATTAAAAGCAGGCGAAACAGTATCAACCGATTTTTTTAAAGGCGTTGAATATTTCTCGGCATTAAATACAAAGCCTGTCTGGAAAATAATAATATATGGAGGGAAGCAGGAACAGCAAAGAAGCAACGGGATAATTGTACAACCATGGAATAAATTTTACTGAAAATAAATTAACACTTAAAAAATGAGTATTGGACAAATCCGGAATTGAATTCCGGATTTGTCCGGTATAGTTTAAAGCAGCAATAAAAGAAGGAGAAGGCACTTAATTAAATTCAGTGCCTGGTTGCCTTACACTTGCCAAAAATGAAATTTAAGTTTAACTTGAATGAATTATTATCCTCAACCCTTGCCATCACAATAGTTACTGCCGTCCAGCCCTGCGAAAATTAAAGTATACCCAATAATAATTCTGTTTAAACCAAACAACATGGCAAACAAAAAAGAAATTCCGCAGCAATTACCAAATGGTGATTTGCAAAAACTGCTGGAAGAAAAATCGGCGGCTCTGGAGTTGATGCAACGGGAGGCAGCCATTGAAGCGGCTTTGGAAAAAGTGCGTTCCACTTCTTTGGCAATGCATCATTCCGATGAACTGGAGAAAGTGGTGGCTTCTTTATTTGACAGGTTTGTAGAACTAGGCCTTACTTTAGATGGAGCCTGTATATTTCTATTTGAAAAAGAAAAAAGAAATATACGGCTATGGATTGCGACTAAACATTTATCAACTCCTGCTTTTATCGATCTCCCTTATGATAAAGAAATACAAAACAACACAATCATTAAAGATTTGTGGAATGCCATTGAAAGTGGCAAGCACCTTTTTAATAAATCTTATTCAGGAAAAACAAAAAATGATTATTTCCGGTATGTAGCAAAGCATAATGAATTAAAAATACCTGAATCAATAAGGCAAATTCAAATTGAAAGTGAAAGCTGGACTGCATATTTGATAGCTGAAAAAAACTCGATTATTGGTTTTGACAGTTGGTCCGGGCCAATTACGGTTTCAGATGAATACTTTCAGGTGGTAATACGGTTTGCAAGAGTTTTTGAACAGGCCTATGTTCGTTTTCTCGATCTGCAAAAAGCAGAAGCACAGGCAAGAGAAGCACAAATAGAATTGGGATTGGAAAGAGTGAGGGCAAGAGCAATGGCTATGCAAAAGTCTGATGAATTGTCTGAATTAGTTGATATTGTTTTTAAAGAATTAACCAAACTTGATTTTGCATTAACCTGGTGTATCATTAATATAATAGATGTAAGTTCATTGACTAATACCGTTTGGGCAGCAAATCCTGATATAGATAAGGAGCCTGAATCTTATTACATGAAGTTTGAAGATTATCCTTATCATCATGCGATATTGAAAGACTGGAAAGAAAGGAAGACTAAGTCGGTGTATACACTCGAAGGGAATGAAAAACGAATCTATGACGATTATTTATTTAGTGAAACGGAATTTAAGAGAACACCTGAAGTTGCACAGGCAGCATCTAGGGCTATGGAAAAATATGTTTGTTCTTTCTCGTTCAGCAATTTCGGAGGATTACAAACTGTTGGAGATGCGCCTTTATCTGAGGCCAATCTTGATATTCTTAGCCGCTTCGGAAAAGTTTTTGATCTCACGTATACACGTTTCAATGATTTAAAACAAGCCGAAGCACAGGCAAGGGAGGCAAAGATTGAAACTGCTTTGGAAAAAGTTAGAAGTAGAACAATGGCCATGCAAAAAAGTGAGGAACTGACAGAGGTGGCCGGCCTTTTGTTTAAACAGGTAACAGATCTGGGCATCAAAAGCTGGACAGCCGGGTTCAATGTCTGGAGTGATGACAATAACTCTTACGTTGATTACATAACCAGTCCTAACGGAGGTTTTATTGAGCCCTATACCGTGCTAACAGACAGGGCTGAAGCATTACAAGACATCAGTAACGCCAGGAAAAGCGGAGTTGAATTTGATGTGCAATATGTCGAAGGAGAGAAGATCAAACAATTGTACATCGCACTAACCGGATTGGGTGAAGAGCAGTTTGAGAAAATGAGGCAAGATGGCAACCAGTTCCCTTCTCATCAATATGAGCATTTTGTGTTCGGTTCAAAACTGAGCCTTATGTTCATCACTTATGAGCCAGTACCTGAGGCACACGACATATTTAAACGATTCGGAAAAGTTTTTGAACAGACGTATACAAGATTTCTCGATCTGCAAAATGCAGAAGCGCAGGCAAGAGAATCGCAAATTCAACTGGCCATGGAAAGAGTTCGTGCAAGAACAATGGCTATGCAGCACAGTGATGAATTGTTGGATGTCGCCTCCATCTTATTTCAGCAAGTGAAAGCATTAGGGGTACCTCAGTGGAATTGTGGGTTTAATATCTGGGAAACCGGCGACAAAGAATTCACCTATTACCCGGGTACACCAGACGGAATCATATCGCAATCACCCTGCAAAATCCCGCTAACAGAACACCCTGTCTTTATAAGCTTTGATGAATCAAGAAGGCGTGGCGATGAACTTTTTGTTTATGAAAAAGAAGGTGATTACCAAAAGGGCCATTATCAATATATGCTTTCGCTCCCCGGTGTTGGAGATTTATTGCAAAGCATGCTTGACGTCGGTTTCGAGTTCCCTGTTTTTCAAATTGATCATGTCGCCAATTTTGCCTACGGCAACCTGATCTTTATTACCTACAAGCATTTCCCTGAAATGCATGATGTTTTCAAACGCTTCGCTAAAGTATTTGAACAAACCTACATACGCTTTCTCGACCTGCAGAAAGCAGAAGCACAAGCAAAAGAAGCAAGAATAGAAAGTGCACTGGAAAAAGTTAGAAGCAGAACAATGGCAATGCAGCGAAGTGAAGAACTGCCTGAAGTGGCAGTTCTTCTTTTCCAACAGGTGAAAACATTAGGCGTGCCCCAATTTCATTGCGGATTTAACATCTTTGAAATTGATGACAAGGAATGTACATGGTATCCGGGAAGTACTGAAGGGGATATTTTGCCACCTTGCAAAATTCCGTTAACAGAACATCCGGTTTTTATTGCCTTCAATGAATCAAGAAAGAGAGGCGATGAACTTTTTGTGTATGAAAAGGAAGGTGAATATCAAGCTGGCCATTACAGGTATATGTTATCACTTCCTGTTTTGGGAGAGATATTGCAAAATATGTTGGATGCCGGCATCCCATTTCCAACTTTTCAAATTGATCATCTTGCTAATTTTTCACACGGTAACCTGCTTTTCATTACTTCTGAGCATTTCCCCGAAATGCATGATACTTTCAAACGCTTCGCCAAAGTTTTTGAACAAACCTATACCCGTTTTCTTGACTTACAGAAAGCTGAAGCACAGGCAAGAGAGGCTCAAATTGAAGCGGCACTGGAAAGAGTGAGAAGCAGGAGCATGGCCATGCATAAAAGTGAAGAACTGGTTGAAGTCGTTCGAATTCTTGATAAGGAAATAATAGGATTGAGAGTAGAAGTAAGCGGCACGCAAATAGTAACTGATTTTGCCAATCCTGAAGATGGTGTGAATGATTGGTATGCCAGGGAGGGACAAGATGACCTGGAAAAATTTCATATTCCGTATTTAGAACATCCCATTACAAACAGGCTCATTAATGCCTTGAATAAAAATGTCGATTTTTATACTGAAAATTATTCAAAGGCTGAAAAGAATAAGTATTTCAGGCTTCTGTTCAAATACTCCGATTTTGCGAAGTTTTCTAAAGAAAGACAGGAATTTGTGTATCATTCACCTGCATATATTAGAGCCGTTGTGGCTTCTAAAAACTCCATATTGATTTTTCAACGGTTTGATCTCAAAGAATTTACCAAGGAAGAAGAGGGAATTTTTAAACGTTTCGGAAAAGTTTTTGAGCAAGCTTATACCCGTTTTCTCGATCTGCAAAAAGCAGAAGCACAGGCAAGAGAGGCACAAATACAATTGGCATTGGAAAGAGTAAGGGCCAGAACAATGGCCATGCAAAAAAGCGAAGAGCTAAATGATGTTGCTACAATTCTGTTTAATCAATTAAGAAACCTTGGAGGTAGTTTGTGGACTTGTGCCATTGTGCTTTGCAGGGAGAACAGTGCGGCAGATGAATTTAGAACAGCATTTGAAAACGGGATGCAACCGTCTGTGTTTATTCCAAATAATGAAGATGATGTGCACATTAAAATGTATGAAGGATGGAAAAATAAGGCTGAATTATTTTCTATCGCCAAAGGAGGCGATGAATTGAGGGAACACTATAACTACATGGTTACTGTACCTTCTATTCAGCCGGTTTTAGAAAATATGCTGGCATCTGGTATTCAGTTTCCCCTGTGGCAAAAATGGCATGCCGCTTATTTCACTTCCGGCTACCTTTTGATTATCACCACCGGAGATTATCCGGAAGCCGAAATATTCATCCGGTTTGCCAAGGTGTTTGAACAATCTTACACACGTTTCCTTGATTTACAAAAAGCAGAAACCCAGGCAAGAGAAGCACAGATAGAAGCATCTTTGGAAAGAGTGCGTTCAAGAACAATGGGAATGCAACACAGCGATCACCTTAAAAATGTGATTGAAGTGATTGGTCATCAACTACAGGCTTTGGGATTACATTTTGACTTTGTAAACTTTATTGTTGGAGATACAACGGAGGGATTTGATACCTGGAATGTATCATTCGGACAAGCAGATCCTGTTCGATTTTTTATTCCATACTTAGATAACAGATTGTTTCATGAAATGGTGAGGGAAAGGGCAGAAAAGCTTGAATTTAATTCCTTCACAATGACTGCGAATGAAACGCATCAGTTCATCAAACATCTAATCACAAATACAATCCTAAAATATCTTCCTGAAGAGCAATTACAAAAACGATTGCAATCAAAAGGGATGTCTGTATCAACAGCTGTTCTGAATGAAGTTTACCTCACTATGGCAAATTATTCCGCCATCCCATATACAGATGACGGAAATAGTATTTTAAGACGTTTTGGTTTTGCCTTTCAACAAGCATTTACCCGTTTCCTCGATCTGCAAAAAGCAGAAGCTCAGGCAAGAGAATCACAGATAGAATTAGCGCTGGAAAGAGTGAGAGCAAGAACAATGGCTATGCAGCATAGCGATGAACTTCAGGATGCTGCCATATTATTATTTCAGCAGATGAAAGCATTGGGTGTGCAAACAGGAAGTTGCGGTTTTAATATCTGGAACAAGGATGAGAAAGCAGCTACGGTGTGGATGAGTTCACCAGAAGGGGGGTTACAAACCCCATTTATATTGCCACATACAGAAAGTTCAATTTATAAGGAAGTATACGGGAAGATGAAAAAAGGAGAAACTTTTTTGGTAAAGGAAGTGGGCGGTAAAGACTTAAAAAAACATTTTGATTATTTATTGACACTGCCGGGTATTGGGGATGTTATAAAAAAACTGAGAGACGCCGGTTATTCATTTCCGGAATGGATGGTATATCATTTCGCTTTTTTTAGCCAGGGTTATTTATCCTTTCATCTACACGAACATCACCCCGAGACTCATAATATTTTTAAACGCTTCGCAAAAGTTTTCGAACAGACTTACACAAGATTTCTTGACCTGCAAAAAGCAGAAGCACAGGCTTTGGAAACAGTTAAGCGGGCATCGGTTGACAGAGTTCGTGCAGAAATAGCCTCCATGCGTACCACCAATGATTTGGAAAGAATCACCCCATTAATATGGCGGGAATTGAGGACCATTGGTGTACCCTTCATCAGGTGTGGTGTATTTCTTATGGATGAAGAGCAGCAACAGGTGCATACTTTTTTATCTACGCCAGACGGGGCGGCCATTGCAGCTTTTCATCAACCCTTCAATACTCCCGGCGAAACTGCTACAATAACAGCACACTGGCAAAAGAAAAAAATGTATAAACAACATTGGGATGAAGCCCAGTTTATTGAGTTTACAAAAAATCTGGTAGAACAAGGTGCCATAACAAGCGGCGGAAAATATCTTGTAGAAAACCGCCCCACTAATCTTGATCTGCATTTTCTTCCGTTTATGCAGGGCATGTTGTATGTAGGTAATACTGCACCGTTGAGTGATGATGAATTACAATTAGTGCAAAACCTCGCTGATGCATTCTCTACCGCCTATGCACGTTACGAAGATTTCAATAAACTGGAATCGGCCAAAGAACAGATTGAAAAAACACTGGTAGATCTTAAACAGGCACAGGCACAATTGGTGCAATCAGCAAAGATGGCTTCACTGGGCGAACTCACTGCGGGCATTGCACATGAAATTCAAAACCCTTTAAACTTTGTAAATAATTTTAGCGAAGTAAACCAGGAATTGCTCGTTGAAATGAAAGATGAAATGGATAAAGGAAATATGGAAGATGCAAAAGCTATTGCCAATGATGTGATAGATAACGAAGAAAAAATAAATCACCACGGCAAACGTGCCGACGCCATTGTAAAAGGAATGCTGCAACACAGCCGCAGCAGCACCGCCACAAAAGAAGCCACCAATATCAATGCCCTGGCAGATGAATATTTGCGTTTGGCTTATCATGGTTTGCGTGCCAAGGACAAATCTTTTAATGCAACATTGAAAACAGATTTTGATGAAACTATTCAAAAGATCGATATTATTCCGCAGGATATTGGAAGAGTTATTCTCAATCTGATAAACAATGCATTTTACGCAACAGGCGAAAAGCAAAAAGCTGAAAGCTTAAAGCCGGCACACAATAAATATGAACCGCTTGTTTCCATTGAAACAAAAAAGGTAAACAACCATATTGAAATAAAAGTGAGCGATAATGGCAATGGCATTCCCAAAAAAATATCAGACAAAATTTTTCAACCCTTCTTTACCACAAAACCAACAGGACAGGGAACAGGTTTGGGCTTGTCATTGGCCTATGATATTGTGAAAGCACATGGAGGAGAAATAAGGGTGAAAACAAGAGAAGGTGAAGGAACGGAGTTTACTATTCAATTACCAATTATTTAATATAATGATGAAGACATTTCGATTGACCGTTCTTCTTGCATTTGCATGGAACATTGGCTTTGCACAAACCAAAGAAGTAAATGACAGCTTGCACCATCAACTGGCGATTGCGAAAGACG
>JANXSR010000374.1 GCA_025352625.1 Ferruginibacter sp. | reverse complement strand
CAAAAAAGATGAGCAATAAAATGTTTATTTCTGTAAAAGACAACGGTAATGGCATTCCCAAAAACATCGTTGATAAAATCTTTCAACCATTCTTTACCACCAAACCAACTGGCCAGGGAACAGGTTTGGGTTTGTCATTGGCCTATGATATTGTAAAAGCACATGGTGGGGAAATAAAAGTAGAAACAAAGGAAGGAAAAGGAACAATATTTATTATTCTTCTATCAACCGCCAAATAAAAAAACTATGAAATATTTTATACTGGTTCATTTTTTTATGGCACCCTTTACTTTTGCCGTTGCACAGTCAAATTCAATCAACAGGCTGCAACTCGATCTGGAAAAAGCCGTTAACGATTCAGCACTGTATTGGGCAAACATAAACTTTGCTTACTACTATGAGGAGCTGAATATCGATTCTTCAATCTATTATGGAGACCAGGCTTTATTGATTGCTAAAAAAAATAACTGGAAATATGCAGAAGCAACTGCACTGAATAGCCAGGGATACCAATTATTAATCCTTGGAAAATACAATGAATCGCTAAAATGCCTGCAACGGGCTTATGGTTTTATTGAGAACACGGAAAAAGAAAAAGGGAGCTGGAACATTGAGGACAGGCTTGTAACACTTTCTACAAATCACCACATGTTTGCCCTGCTCATGAATGCCACAGGTAATACAGTGCAGGAAATATTTCATTACAAAGAGGCTATCAGCATTGCAGAAAAGGCAGATGCGCCTTTTCGTATTCATATCGCTTATTCCAATCTTGCCGGAACATATTCATATCTTGGCTTGCCAGACTCTGCGCTGATTTTCGCTAAGAAGTCAGAAGCAATACAATTACCCCCGGAATTTAATAAACACGCTATGTGGAATTTGCTTCAATTAGGGTCTATTTATTTGAAAAAGGGAGATGAAGAAAAAGGTAAACAATATTTTTACCAGGGTATAATTGCCAGCAAAAAATACGAGAACCAAAGGTGCTTAGGTTTTATCAATAATGAACTCACCAAATTGTATTTGTCAGAAGATAGAAAAGATTCAAGCCTTTATTATGCGGTTCAAACACTTCACATTTTAAATGAAATAGGAAATGAGGGAAATGTTTCATATAATATAGGAATTGCCTACGAAAATCTCTATTTAAGTTACAAATTAAATAACCAATTCGACAGTGCCTTCAAATACCAGGGCCTTGCCCTCGTTGCAAAAGACAGCCTTTATAAAAGACGTATTAAAAGCTTGTCTGATTTCCAGAGCCTGACTTTCAGCGAACAACTTCGGCTGCAGAACGCGGAACAGGAAAAAGTGGTATACCAAAGCCTGATAAGAACCTATTCTTTACTTATTGGGTTGGTAGTATTCGTGGCAGTAGCGTTGATTCTATACAGAAATAACCGTCAGAAAAGAAAGGCGAATAGCATTTTAAAAACTACTCTTGATAATTTGAAATCTACTCAATCTCAGCTCATCCAATCAGAAAAAATGGCTTCATTGGGAGAGTTGACTGCTGGCATTGCACATGAAATACAAAACCCTTTAAACTTCGTGAATAATTTTAGTGAAGTGAATACGGAGTTAATTGAGGAACTAAAAAGTGAAAAACTAAAATTGAAAAATGAAAGAGATGAGCAGTTGGAAAATGAGTTACTGAATGATATTGCTGAAAACGAAAAGAAAATTAGCCACCATGGAAAGAGAGCCGATGCTATCGTAAAAGGGATGTTGCAGCACTCACAAAAAAGCAGCGGTCAAAAGGAACCAACAGACATTAATAAACTCGCCGACGAATACCTGCATCTCTCTTATCATGGTTTGCTTGCAAAAGAGAAAACATTTAATGCTACATTGAAGACGGACTTTGATGAAAGTATTGGCAACATCAATGTTATTCCACAGGATATTGGAAGAGTATTATTGAATTTATACAACAATGCTTTTTATGTTGTTGCAGAAAGGCGTAAGGTGGAAGGTGGAGGTTATGAGCCAACGGTTTCTATTACTACGAAGCGTTCTTACTCCCTCTCCTTTGGAGAGGGCCGGGGTGAGGTCACAATAATTGTAAAAGACAACGGCAACGGCATACCAAAAAAAATAATTGATAAAATCTTTCAGCCATTCTTTACTACAAAACCAACAGGACAGGGAACAGGATTGGGTTTGAGCTTGAGTTATGATATTGTAAAAGCACATGGAGGTGAGATAAAGGTGGAAAGTAAAGAAGGGGAAGGAAGTGAATTTATTATTCAATTACCTGTTTGAATCACGGATTAAGGAATTATAACATAAAGAAAAAGAGCAAAAGATTTTAATTCAAATAAAAATATATTCGGTACTCAAATACACACTCAATAAAATCTAAATCTACCAACATGCAAACGTTAAATTCGCTGCTTGCAATTAACCCAAACTACATTGCCATTGCGCTTATGGTACTTTTTTATTCACTCGAGCAAATACTTACAACACAATTTAAGTTTACTAAACGGCCACAGCATTTTTTTCAAAGCGTGCTGTTCCAGGTAACCTTTTACTTTGTGGGCATTCTTTGGGCCACAGTAACCGTATTTACAATTAGCTGGCTAAATCAAAAAGGAGTAGGCCTGTTTTATTTAGTACAGGTTCCCCTTTGGTTTAAAGTGGTGATGGGGGTATTACTTTATGATTTTATCACTTACTGGTTTCACCGGGCGGCGCATAGAATTCCGCTTATATGGCGTCTCCACAGGGTGCATCATATAGATACCTCTATGGATGCATCATCCAATTTCAGAGGCCACCCTCTGGAATTTATTTGGTTTGGCATTTCCAATATAACGGCAGCAGCCATTTTTGGATTAGACCTGTTTGGATTGAGTGTCTATTTCCTTGTTGCCACACCCTTCTTTTTTATGGAACACTCCAACCTCAAATTCCCAACCTGGCTCGATAAAACTTTCGGCTTGGTTTTTACCACACCCAACCTGCATAAGATACATCATGAACAAGACCAGCATTATACTGACTCTAACTATGCGGATATTCTTATTCTCTGGGATAAGTTATTCGGCTCTTTTAAATTTAAACCGGTGGCTGAAATAAAGCTGGGTTTAAAGGAATTTGATACCCCAAAGCAGCAAACCTATTGGTATGCCATGATTAGCCCGTTTGTAAAAATGAAGCCCCGTGAAATAGAAGCAGCAGTGGTACCCGATAAAAAAGAAGTTGCTGTTTAAGCCGCAAAAAAAATTGTAGAAATATTATTGGCCCGGCAGTAAATTTTCATAGCATCGCCTCTTGCGTCGCACTCTTATGCTGAAGGAAGAAGGGCAGCAAGGCAAAGAGGCAACAGGCAATAGGCATTAGGCGATAGGCAAAGAAACTTATTTCAGTTCACTGTTCATTCTTGGTTCGAACGTACAAGTGAGTGACACAACGAAGCCCAATAGATAACATGGTGCCCGTTCAATAAAAAAAGTGCATTAAGTAGCAACAAAAACAAGAAGTAGTTTTATATTTCACTAAACACTAACCAACTACATGGTACTTATGAGAGCCTTCTTAAAAATATTAGCGATGCTGTTACTGCCTGTACCACTATTGGCACAACGAAGCAATGCTGACAGCCTGAGAATGAACCTTGCAAAAGCAACACACGATTCCGTGCTATATAATTTGAATTATCAACTGAATATTTATTATGAAGAGCTTAATACAGATTCGGCACTTTATTACGGGGAACAGGCATTGGCAATTGCGAGGCGAAACAGTGAAAAGCTTGCAGAGGCGGAAGCTTTAACAGCTATCGCCTATCAATTAATGGCCGGTGGGAAATACAGGGAGTCATTGAACGATTTATTACAGGCGTTTGGCATTGCTGAAAATACGGAAAATGAAAAAAACAGTTGGCGTGTGCCAGAGCCTGATCTGTCAATCCATAACAACAGGCTGGTCACATTAGCACGAATACATAACAATCTCGGGAATTTGATGAATTACACAGAAAACCGGGAGCAGGAAATATTTCATTTTAAGGAAGCCATACGCCTTTCCGAAGAAATTGATAACAAAGATTGGATACTTATTACAACAGGCAATTTAGCGCTTACATACTACCTGATGGATAAAATGGATACAGCGCTATATTATGCAAAGTGGGCAGAGTCCGTAGGGAGAAAGGCAGGTCTGGAAAGGAACGGAATTGCCTCGCCGCTTACCACACTGGGAGATATCTATTTAAAAATGCAAAATTTCCCTTTGGCAATGCTGTATTATCACGAAGGAGTAAGCTATTCCAGGAGTTACCACAACCTGGCAAGCTTAACATATGTTTACTTCAGCTTAACCAAACATTTTATAACTCAAAAATCAAAAGATTCAAGCCTGTATTATAGTATCAAAACGATGGAATCATTAAGGGCGCTGGGTTTTGGGTCGTTTAACGGCGTAATGAACATGGGCACAGCATATGAAAACTTATATCTTAGTTATAAGCTTGGCAATCAGTTTGACAGCGCTGATAAATATCTGGCCCTTGCCCTGGTAACAAAAGACAGTTTGTATAAACAAAGAATAAAAAGTTTAACAGAATTTCAAAACCAGACGTTTGCAGAACAGCTAAAGACAGAGAACCTCGAGAAGGAAAGAGTGGCATATCAAAACAAGATCAGAACCTATGCTATGGTAGGCGGTTTATTTGTTTTTTTACTGATTGGCTTACTACTTTATCGCAATAACCTACAGAAACAAAAAGCAAATAAAGTATTAGAAGCAACGCTTACCAATTTAAAGTCCACCCAATCCCAACTCATCCAATCAGAAAAAATGGCAAGCCTTGGAGAACTAACCGCCGGCATTGCG
>JANXSR010000399.1 GCA_025352625.1 Ferruginibacter sp. | reverse complement strand
TGCCTGCAATGTCATGCAAAAACTTAGGATGATCCTTCTCATAGTTTTCATCCGGGCATTGCAGCCGCAGATTGCAAAAGCTGTCACATGCCCGGTAAAATATACATGGGTAACGATCTGCGGCACGATCATAGTTTTAGGGTGCCTAGGCCAGACCTTACGGTAAAATATGGTACACCCAATGCATGTGCCAACTGCCATAAAAATAAGCCGGCGCAATGGGCTGCCGATGCAATTGTAAAATGGTATGGCCCTGCACGAAAATATCATTTTGCAGACGACCTTATACCCGGCAGTAAATTAGACAGCAACAGTGAGGCACACCTGCTTAGACTGTTATACGATACCACTGTTCCCAATATAATAAAAGCTACTTCGGTAAAATACCTGGGGGATATGGGCACACCAAACAGTTTGCCAGCAATTATAAAAATGCTTGCCAGTACCGATGCACAAATCAGGTACCGTGCAGTAAGAAGTTTAGCTACTTTTGAACCTGCAAACTGGAGGGATGCTGTGGGCCCTTTGCTGGCGGATAAAGTAAGGGCCGTGCGGATTGCTGCTGCAGATTTATACAGTACAATTCCCAACCAGCAAATACCGGATCAATTGGCGCCTGCATTTGCTGCTGCCCGCAATGAATTGCAAAGTTATCTTTTGTACCAGTCAGATTTTGCTGTTGGTAATTTGATGATTGCCGATCATTACCTGCAAATGCAGGATTATAACAATGCAGAAAAGTTTTATGTAAGAGGATTAAAGAAAGATAGTTTAATGAATTATGGACGCCTTAATTTATCTGCTGTTTACAATGCGTTGGGCAAAAATGAGCAGGCATTGAATGAATTAAGAACAGCGGCAAAGATTGATGCTAAAAATGATCGAATTTTTTATAACCTTGCCTTGCTTTACAATGAATTAAACAATAAGCCCGAAGCAGAAAGATCGTTTGCCAAAGCTGTAGAACTAAAATCTCAAAATCCCAAAGTGTATTATAATTATGGGTTATTGTTGAATGCGAACAGAAACTTTAAAGCAGCAGAAAATGTTTTGCAAAAAGGTATTGCCATAAATCCTGCCGATGCAGGATTGTATTATGCACTCACTTTTGTTTACCTCCAATCAAATGATATGGCAAAAGCAAAACAGGCAGGTATAAGATTAAAACAACTTGATCCCGCCAATCCTCAATACCTGCAGTTATTTAAAAACCTGGGTATTTAAAAGTAAGAAAGTAATTGAAATTTGATTGTGCTGATTTTACTACTGGGCTGCTGTTTTAAACAATGCAATACTCAAAAATGCTATGTGTCTTCATATCTCTTATACGTTGGTTGAAAGCAATTACAACCTGATAAAATTGCCATTACAATCCTTCTTCTTTTCTGAATGTTTTCATTAGCCGGTCCCAGATTGTAAAATAAAGCCCGTAGTTATGGCTTCCATATAAGTGATGCTGATTGTGATGGATAGCATAACTGTGCAGCTGGTTTAATTTATTTTGCCGCAGTGCAGTATTAGTAAATTCGTAGCCTGCATGGCCACGTACATTTTTATAAACCATGTAAATTAAAAAAACAAATATTGCAAAAGGATGTGCAGGAATAATAACAATCATCAAAGGAAGTACTGCCGCCTGTATAATGGCTTCAACAGGGTGAAAAGCCAGTGAAGTAAAGGGAGAAGGATTTGATGAAAGATGATGAACGCTGTGTATCCGCTGATACCAGCCCGGCAGATGCAGCAGCCTGTGGGTCCAGTAAAAATACATGTCGTGAAAAAGAATCATTAACACAACAGACAAAAAAAAGTACACAATACCATATTGCCAGCTGTTCATATATACCCGGCTGTAACCGTAATGATATAACAGAAATACCGTAAAACCCATTGCAGCAAATATTATTAGCGAGCCGATGCCATAGATTAATTCTCTGTTGATTTGCGAAACCTCCACCTGGGCTGCCTGCGTTTTGCTTTTATTAAATTGCTTATTTTTCCAAACGTACAACACAAAATAAAATGCGGTTGCAACTACCAGGTATAAAAATGGAACCAGGAAGGTGCTGAAGATCCAAAAATATTTTTCTATAAAATTCATAACCTTAAAATTGCCAAAGGCCTGCAGTTATTACGCCCCCGGTACCAAAACTACAGATCATTACTTTTTTATTTTGTATTTCATTTTTTAAATGATCCAACACAATACCTGTGGTAGCACAACCACAATTACCTGTTTCTTTAGCCATATTTATAAAGCGTACCGGATACTTTGCAAATACCTGCTGAAGATGATTGATGATATGTTCATTAACCTGGTGAAGGATTAATATATCGGGATGGCCGGTTTTTTCAATGAAACTGAGATAAAACCCTTCCGCTTCTTTCATCAATTTAACAGCTAAATAATTGTTTAGGCGCAAGCCAAGATATTTTCTGGAATCTGATACAATTGATTCAATATTGGTGGCTATAATTTCATCGGCATCATGCCCAAGGCCAATGGTAACAACAGTATGCAAATCTTTAAATTGCCTACTTTGATGATGTATTAATTGTTGTTCTCCCTCAGCATAAGAAACGCAACATGCAAAC
Organism: Ferruginibacter sp.; assembly: GCA_025352625.1. Lineage (GTDB taxonomy): Bacteria > Bacteroidota > Bacteroidia > Chitinophagales > Chitinophagaceae > Ferruginibacter. The sequence continues at coordinate 12,325 of JANXSR010000399.1, read as the reverse complement.
ACGCCGTTTTTAAATACCTCATACACTTCACTACTGGGCGAAGTAGCTTTTTTAGCAGCATCAGACGCTATTACAAGCACATTGCTTTTATTCCATTCACATAGTTGCGATGCCAGTATAAGTGCCGATACGCCACCGGCGCAGCCTTGTACAATATCAATGGTATGCAATTCGCCAAGTTGGTTATTGTAATGTTGGTTAATGCATTGCCCCAGCGAAGGCGCAATTGCATCGGGGCACGAAGTAGCCGCCAGCAAATGGCTATACTTTATTTTTTCATTCAACACCTGTTGCATAGCCTGGTCGGCCAAATGAAACACGCTGTTTTTTTTAAATGTAACATCATTAAGCGCAGCTTGCCCAAAAATTGAAAACATACTTGTAATTCGCACGCCCATTGTTGCTATTTAAAGTGATGGAAAAATAAAGTAAAAAAGGTGTTGCAAAACATATTAAAAATAGTTACTTTAGATGAGACTTTTATTTTTTTTACAACTAATAAAATCTGTATGAAGCTTAGCCATTCGCAAAAGAAAGTATCTGCATGTATACTTCTTATTTCCTGCATCAATTTGTTTTTGGGATGTCACCGTTTTTACAAGCCGGTTGTAATAAATGCTCCCACAGTTGAAACCAAACATACCACCCTAAAAAGACTAAGTACCGAAGACAAATATTTTATTTTAAGGCAGGGATACAATAGTTATTCTTTAAATAATCTTGTGCTAGATGAAACAAATATGAGCCTTACTGCAACTATTGGTAAAATAGAGCCGGCACATCAGCTATACGTGGATAAAGATGATAACACCAGGTACATTTTTAAGAAGAGAAAAGGACAAGATGCAGTTTTAAAAGAAGTACACCTGTTTACAAGCGATACAACGGATATTAACTATTCAACTTCATACACCATTGCACTTGCTGATTTACAAAAAATAGAAGTCATTGAATTTAATAAACAAAGAACTACCTCCAGTTATGTGTGGGGTACCATTAGTACAGTTTTGGGAGTGGCGCTTGTGGTACTGATTATTGGAGCGGCCTCTGCTCCAGCTACGCCAACGATACCTTCAGGTAGTTCGTGCCCTTATATAAGCAGTTTTGATGCAGGCGCATACAAGCTGCAAGGAGAAATATACAGTGCTGCCGTTTATCCTTCTATGCAAAGAGATGATTACCTGCCGCTGCAGATGCAACCTGTTAATGGCGATTACCGCATAAAAATCAGCAATGAACTGGAGGAAATACAGCATACAGACTTTGCAGATTTAATAGTGGCAGAACACAGTAAGGATGTAAAAATATTTATTGACCCCACAGGAAAGCTGCATAGTGTTACTGCACCTCAGCCACCTATTGCTGCTATGCTAAACAATAAAATTGATGTAAGCAACCAGATTACGTATAAGGATAACAGCAGTTGTATTTTTAAAGACGATAATGGGGTAAGACCTACCGAAGATTTATTTGTAACATTTAAAAACGACTTAAAAAACACCAGGGGTAAACTGATATTAAGCACAAAAACGTCTAACTGGTTAAATTATTTATATGGGGAGTTTTCTAAAGGGTTTGGCAGCTACTATAACCAGTGGGATAAAGAGCAGGAAAAAAAGCCGGCAAGTGAATTGGAAAAGTGGTTGCAGGAACAGCATATTCCTTTAACTATTTCTGTAAAAACGCCCAATGGATGGAAAGAAATTCAGCAGGTAAAAACCATTGGCCCTTTACTTAACCGTGATATAATAATTCCTTTTGAAATGCCGGCTAATGAAAGGGCTGAGTTTAAAATATCTGGCGGCTACCTTTTTTGGGAACTTGATTATGCGGCAATAGATTATTCAGCTGATGCTGATTTTACCGTTCATTCAGTTAAACCCTATGAAGCAATTAATGAAAAGGGCAAAAGCGTGTTAGCAGAAATTTTAAATGCCGATCATCAATATTTGCAACAACCTGATATAGGCGATTCAACTATCCTTAAGTATAAAAGCATTTCCGTAAAAGAAGGAATGACTCTAACCACTTTTTTACATTCAAGTGGGTATTACAAACGTATCAGAAACTACGAGGGTAAACCAGATGTTGCCTTCTTAAAAAGTTTTAACCAGCCGGGCGCAATGGTCGCATTTAGCAGGCAAAAATATAAAGAGGCATGGAACAATATTGCAACAGCTAAAAAATAATGTATGCAGGATGAAATGAAAGCAGCGGATAAAATATCTGTTTCCAACGCACCGAATTATGCTGCTTTAACACCAGTTGTTAATGGGGCAGGCAATAAAAATAACCTGCACCAGTATGATATGAAAATATTAACTGGCCATGAGCAAAAATGGGTTGATATTAAAGCAGGATTACACTTGCTAAAACTGGCGATAAAAAATTATGGTTCAGTTACAAAGGCGGTGAAAGTATTAAAAGAAATATACCTGTTTAAAAAGTCAGTTTTAGGTGGTATACAAACCAAACTTATAAAAGTAAATAATAAATACTACCATTCATTGTATGCTCCCGGTTATCCTTCGAAAGCTTTTGACAATTATATCGAAGGAGAATTTCATCGGATTTTGCCTCTCAAAAAGAAAACCAACATCCTCACTTTTATTTTTTTTGCAATTACAAAAAAATGTCCGTTGCAATGTGAGCATTGCTTTGAGTGGAATAACCTCAATAAAAGTGAAAGCTTTAGTTTAACAGAATTGAAAGCCGTAGTTTCAAAATTTCAGCACGATGGAATTGCGCAATTTCATTTAAGCGGTGGAGAGCCAATGGTTAGGATAAAAGATCTTGTACAGGTTATAGCCACAGGCGAAAAACAATCGGAATTTTATGTACTAACGTCGGGCTTTAATTTTACCGCAGCAAATGCGGCCTCTTTAAAACAGGCCGGGCTTACAGGTGTTGTTATCAGTCTCGATCATTTTGATCCTGAAATGCACAATGCATTCAGAGGCTTTAGTAATTCATACAATGATGTAATGAACGCCATACACAATGCCCGCGAACAAAACCTGGTAATTGCTTTAAGTATTTGCGTAACCCGTGCTTTTACCACCTGGGATAACCTGATGCAATATGCAGCTTTGGCAAAAAAATTAAAGGTATCGTTTGTACAATTGCTTGAACCCAAAGCTGTTGGCCACTATCAAGGTAAAGAAGTGCTTTTAGATGAAACGCATTTTAGTTTATTGGATAAATTTTATTTCACTCTAAACTTTGATAAGGCTTACAACAATTACCCTGTAATAATTTACCATGGCTACCACCTGCGAAGGGCAGGCTGTTTTTCTGGCGGCAACCGTTCTTTGTACATAGATTCTGAAGGGTATGTAAATGCTTGCCCATTTTGTAATACAAAAAGTTTTAACATCAAAGATGCTATCAAAACAAGTTTAGATGTTGCCGCAACTTTAAAAATAACAGGTTGCAGGGTTTATGAAAATGCCCGTTAATACAAAATCTTTTGTGAGTAGTTTATGCAGCTTCTGCAGCTTACATGTTACAATATTAATTCGCCCATATAAAAATCCAATTATGAACCCGCATTTGTTTAGAGTAATAATAAATACGGTAAGCAATTACCTGGTTTAATTATTCTTTATTGTAACAACTTTGCTTTTAAATTAAATTTCGTGTGGCGCTGCTTTTTTTATCCGGGCCAAAAAACTCCATGTTCAGGCCAGTAGGCGGCCCAATTCTCAAATGTTTTTCTGCCCAAAAGATAATCTTCAGGTTTAAGCTCTTTTGTACCACCTTACCATATACTTCGTCAGAATAAGGTGCTACCCAACCTCCATATCTAAAACTACCTCATGTATCTTCCTTAGGTCCACCGGGCGCCTGCATTACTCCATCCAATGTAATCATGGATAAGACTATTATTTTTCTCATAGTATTTATTCTTTAAAAATTCTTTCAATATTTATTTTGTAACGATACAAATTTCGACAATAAAGATTGTGCGATTATTTTGTAAATGCGACAATCTTAGTGGCTTACTACTACAAGTATTGATAGTACTGCACCTACAAGGTGAGGTTGTGGCTATCACCGCTAACAGCGGGCATTTGGCAAAGGAGAGGAGCATTACCTCGATAGCGATTTTTACTTTATGGCATGTGCTTTTGCAAACCCCCGTCAATACAAAAGATAGCGTTAAATTGTGTGATGAAGCAACATATTTTTCTAACGGTATTTGCCTTGTTTATGTTTTTTACCACAATAAAAGCACAGAACATTGAAAAGAAAACAGTTCATGCAGGAGAAAGTTTAGCTGCGTTTTTCTACTACCGCTTTCCCACATTTACAAATGCAAACGTAAAATTAAAAAGCGGGGAATCTGTTGCATCAAAATTGAATTTTAACTTACTCATATCCGAAATGCAGTTTATAGATCCGCATGGTGATACGCTTAGTATTGCAAAGCCGGAAGATATTGACAGCATTGCGTTAGGAGGTAGCTTGTTTTTTTATAAAGACGGTTACAAAGAAATTGTGGGAGGCAACGATTCCATAAAGTTGGTGATAGCAAGAAAAGTAACTTATGAACCCATACAGATTGGTGCCATGGGCCTTCGTAGCCGCAGCGGCGTTGGAATAGACAACTATGCTTCCCTGTTAGCTAATTCAGCAGAGAAGCAATTGACCCTAAATGTAGATGTTGATATAACAACAGAAACAACTTATTTTCTAGCCAGCAACAACAGCGTTATGCTCAAGGCAAATAAAACAGCCTTTCTTACTTTGTTTTCAAAAAGCAAAGAAGTCATCCAGGCGTATCTCAATGCCAATAAGCCTTCTTTTAATAAAGAGAAAGACATCAAAAAACTCCTGGATTTTTGCGGTGGCCTGCATTAGCATAATTACGGTAATAATTTTAATTAATGACCACAGGCAGTTATTGTTTTTTTGATGAAAGAATATTGCTAAGCAGGTTACCGCAACGTCTGGTAACAAGATAAAGCCCTGCGAAAGATAGAACCCTACCGCTTAGTAATACAAAAGCAACTTAGCATTTGCTCAAGAGCAGCACCTACTTATTTCTCTGGGTTAGTAACGTCTGGCAACAGGACAGCGTTCTGCTACAGAAGAGGAAAACTGCTGGGAGACAAGGTCTGATAATTTCTTATCGCACATAAATTACTGCTTCATCGACAGGATGTAAGCAACCATCATCTTTGCATCTTCAAACGAAAGTTTAGGATGAGGGTCCATTACAGGATACCCCCAACTTCTGTTTCCTCCGGCAATTACTTTTTGCGCAAGCATCTCGATATAAACGTTGTTTGCAGGGTATCTTTTTGCTATATCTTTAAAAGCAGGTCCTACTGACCTTTCGTTTTTTTTATGACAAATATGACAATCTGAATAACTCATCAGTACTTCTCCCGCTTGGGCTGCTTTAGCAGGGATGCTGTCATTTATACCTTGTATTTGTCTTATATAATCAACCGTTTTCCTGGTATTCTTTTGTTCAGGCTTATTACCACAACCAGGCAGATAGCATGTAAAAGATAATAGGCACCCGACTAAAAATAGTTTTTTCTTTATAAATAAATGAGTTCTACTAATCCTCAAATCAAACTTTTTATAATTTTTTTCTTTTAGCTTTTTCGTGTCCATCCTGAATTTGGTAAGAAAGCAAATTTATGAAAAGAATATAAAAGTGGAAGGCTCAGATATGCCCCAAAATAACACACAACTTTCAGGCTTTGTGGGTGGTGTGATACTTACTTCCGCCTGCCTTCAACCGCTGCTAAATTTATAAGAAAACTTCATTTTTTTTACTAAAGTTAAAAGATGCTGGTAAAGTTCCAACTGAAGCCTGTCTTTGTTTGCTCCAGAAAAGTACCTCTTTAATTCTCAGGGTTAGCAACGTACGGCAACAGGTAGCAAACATTTTTTCAGTATGATACAACTATCATATTTCAATGTTTTTGCTACACCTTCTTCGAGACTTGTTCGAGACATGTTCGATACCGCTTCGGTAATTACCGAACAAGTCTCGAACAACACCCGAACATGTATCGAGGAAAGTAGGGTGGAAGTCTTAAATAGGGTAGACCAAAAATGAAACAGATAACCCTTGTTAACAATTAATGTTAGTTCCCCGGTGAGTCGCTTCAGGTATTAGCTACCCATTGTAAATACTGTAACACAGGAGTTCTTCAACCTATGCTGGCCGTTTGATTAAAATAACTTGTGCAAATACATCGCCTGGGAAGTTTTTGAATGGGAAACCTGGAACAGAAGAAGGTCATAATAAATTTACATCCAGTTTTTTTATTTTGTCTGCAACAGTACCAAACTCAAATAGTCTAAAAATGGCTGCCAGGGTTTTTACACCGGCACCGGGGTGAAGGATTTGACTGCTAAAATCCGCTACACCTTTATCCCTCGCCATAATATAGTTTTCCTTTGCAGCTATTCCGCTGGCGGCGTTATAATCAAGCGCAACTTGCCATGCGGCGTCCCGGGCAATGTTCATCGAAAAGCCTGCGAGATCATTTTCAAACTTACCCATATTTAATTTACTAATGAGTTTGCTCAACGGCCACATGCTGAATAAACTGGCTTTAACTTCGTTGATCAAATCGTACAATACCGTATTGATTTTGTTGAAATCATTATGGATATTTTCAATGGCGCCACCAGGTGAAACGGTTGCTGCGGCTATGCCGAGATCAAGCCCAATGTGTGCATTCATGCCCAGCAACAGGTGGTGCATTACCATCGGCTGCCAGGTATTGCCGGCATCAAAAGCAAATTGCCAGCAGGCGGAACATTTTTTGTGTTGATCATAATCCTGGTAGGCATCCAAATAGCGACTGGCGAAAACTACATCCAGTTTTTCCATTCTATCGTTGTCGTCAAAGTAGCCCGCTTTAATTTTATTGAATACAGCAATGGTTACTTTTTTGTACAAGGCTGCAAAATAGCCGGCTCTGTTGTTTTCAGCTTCCGCCCTGGCAACAATATTTGTCAGCTGGTCAATTACTTCAACAATGGTAGTTACAGGCATTTTTTTAATGTTGAAATTAGAATTTTTTTGTTGAAAATTATGTTAGCTATATCAACGGGAAGCTGTCTGTAATATAGTCATCTTACTTATAAGGCGAGTCCTGCAGCTTGTGCTGGTTGTTTGATTATAATAATTTGTGCAGAGACATCGCCTGGGAAGTTTTTGACTGGAAGATTTAGCACAGAAAAAATTAGTGAATCATTTTATATTTTAGGCTCCGTGGGAGCCGCCTCTTTGTAATATCAAAGTAGCTTAGAACTTGCTCCATAGGAGCATCCCCTTAATTCTCACGATTAGTATCTTCCTTTCTGTTCCGGCAGGTTTTTCACAACTTGCATCACCAATTAGAATGCACTTTCCGTGAAACCGCGACGCTGAGCAATATACAATTCGCTTGCACCCGTTCTGCGTTTTTGTTAGCTTTATCTTGTGGCGATAAAATCCTTCCAAGGCGAGTCTCCTCACGCTAAAACTTTCGATGTGAATTTGCTTGCTGAAGGACTCGCCGCAAACCAAATACTATAACGTGTAAATTGATGTAGCCCGCCCTGATAGGTGGCGAGTCCTGCAGCTTATGCTGGTTGTTTGATTATAATAATTTGTGCAGAGACATCGCCTGAGAAGTTTTTGAATGGGAGACACGGAGCGGAAGAGATAATTTATATTTTAGGCTCCATGGGAGCCACCTCTTTGTAATACAAAAACAGCTTGGCATTTGCTCCATAGGAGCATCCCCTTAATTCCAGGTTTAGTAACTTTTGGCAACAGGACAGAGTCTGCGCCAGTGGGACATCGCCTGGGAAGTTTTTGAATTGGAGACGCTGATAGTAAGAAAGGCACTATTTTCCGTTGCTGCTTTTTTGTTGTCAGCTTCGGTTGTTGGTCAATAAGACCAACAACGGCCCCCGTGATATCCGATGATTTTAAGGACAGAATGGCTAAAGTCAAGTGAATCAAAAACATTTACTGCTACATGAAATATCTACCAACAACGGCGAAACCTGTCAAGTGCATCAAATACTGGTATGTATTTATTGAAAGGTTGAAAGTCTATTTCATTGAATAACTTTTGTCCCATAGCATTACTGCCTGAATAAATTATTGAATTGCTGTCATCTTGATTAAGGTCACATAGTATGTGTAATGAATCCCCTGGTGTGATAAGCACATCCCCTCTTGTAATAAACTTATTTTCTTCATCAGTAAAGTAAATTGATACAAAAGACGGCCTTTCAACATTTATAATTTTGTAAATAGAATCCACGCCGTCAACCAAACTGCTGTTGGTGGCTGTTGAATCAAAAAAACTATAATTGGGATAACCGTTTATAGGTTCATAAAAATGTATAATAAATTTACCGGGAGACCTCACCTTGCCACATATAATGGCTGGTTTTTGAGAAACTGCATTTAATGTAGCGATGGAAAAAAGATACACTAATACATATTTCATGAGTATTTTGCTTTACAATTTCCAGTAAGATTCGAAAATATTGACTTTCCATAAACATTACGATAATATGAATTTTATCATATAGACTTCTTAAATTAAAATTTACATCGCATAAGAATAACTCACCAATGCCAGATAACTTTTTACAAAGGGACTAATTCATTTATAGCGACTAATTGTAAGTCTAAGAAGTGAGCCAAATTGCTGAAAAAGCAAAAGAGGGCGATGCAACGATGTTCCACATAGCTTCTCAGCCCGGACCAATACTGTATTTCTTTTCCTCAAATAGCGGCCAGATCATTCCTTCCAAAAAACATTTTGTAATTCATGACAGTACATGACAGTTGCAAAACATTGTTCCCTTACTTTTACAAAGATTGTTTATCAGCCATATTAAAATCTATTGTACATGCAGGTTCTTCTTGGTATTATTTTTCATTTCGTCGGCGGCTTTGCTTCCGGTAGTTTTTACATGCCTTATAAAAAGGTAAAGGGCTGGCATTGGGAAAGCTTCTGGATTGTGGGCGGTATTTTTTCGTGGTTTATTGTTCCCCCGGTGGCGGCTTATTTAACCATTCCCGGTTTTGCAGATATTATCCGCGGCGCCAGTACTGGTACCCTTGGCATCACGTATTTGTTTGGCGTGCTGTGGGGTATCGGCGGGCTCACGTACGGGCTTGGCGTGCGGTACCTGGGGGTTTCGCTGGGCAGCAGCATTATACTCGGTTTGTGTATGGTGTTTGGTGCGGTGATCCCTTCTATCTACTACGATTATTTTCCGAAGGAAGGCAAGGATACATTTTCCATGCTGATACACTCCAGTTGGGGGCTTACGGTGCTGGCAGGTTTGGCCGTGTGTGTACTGGCCATAATTATTTGCGGCAAGGCGGGCATGATGAAGGAAAAACAACTGAGTGCTGCCGCCACCGATCCGCATGGGGTAGTGGTGAAGACAGAATATAAGTTTGCGCTGGGCATGGTGGTTTCGATTGTATCGGGTGTGCTGAGCGCCTGTTTTAATTTTGGTTTGGAAGCGGGTAAACCAATGGCCGAACTGGCCAACGAAATATGGAAAGCGGCGCATCCCAACGAGGGTAATTTTTTATATCAGAACAATGTAACCTATGTAGTAGTGCTGTGGGGCGGGTTGACCACCAACTTTATCTGGTGTATGATTTTAAATGCCCGTAACAAAACCTTTGGCGATTATGGCAACAAAAAAACACCGTTGCTATCCAACTATATTTTTTCGGCACTGGCGGGTACTACCTGGTTTCTGCAATTCTTTTTTTATGGCATGGGCGAAAGCAAACTCGGCAACGGTGCCAGTTCGTGGATACTGCACATGGCCTTTATTATCCTCACGGCCAACATGTGGGGACTGGTACTGAAAGAATGGAAAGGCGTTAATCAAAAAACAACCAGGACGATTGTTATCGGTATCCTCACCATCATACTATCTATATTAATAGTAGGGTATGGCAACTATTTAAAACCATGATTGATTCAACTATAAAATAATATTATCAGCATAAGAAAATAAAAGAACTATGTCGACAACAAAACAATTTAAGCACGTAAGCTATTTATGGGATGAGGCAAAAGCGGCAGAACTGGCGGGGGATGAAGTAGCTTTACTGGTATACCGCTCCAACCTGCTGGGCGCCGATTTAAGGCTTACCAATTATGGTGGTGGCAACACGTCCTGCAAGGCAATCGCCAAAGACCCGCTGACAGGAAAAGATACAGAAGTGATGTGGGTAAAAGGAAGTGGCGGCGATTTGGGCACCATGAAACGCAATGGCCTTGCGGCGTTGCATATGGACCGCTTACTGAATTTAAAAAGTATTTACCGCGGTATTGAGTATGAAGATGAAATGGTGGAATTGTTTAACCATTGCATTTACGACCTGGCTTCCAAAGCACCTTCTATTGATACGGCCTTACATGGCTTTTTACCTTTTAAACACATTGATCATTTGCACCCCGACGCTGCCATTGCGATTGCTGCGGCCAAGGATGGCAAACAGATTACAAAGGATTTGTTTGGCGGAAAGATTGGCTGGGTAAAATGGCAAAAGCCGGGTTTTGATTTAGGCTTGTTGTTGAAAGAATGTTTGGATGAAAATCCGGGTATCCGTGGCATTATGCTGGGCTCTCATGGTTTGTTTACCTGGGGCGATACGGCGTACGAAAGTTATATGAACACACTGGAGGTGATTGAAACCTGTGCCCAATATTTAGATAGCCCCCCCGCCCCTAAAGGGGGGCTAAGAAGAGAAACTTTCGGTGGGCAAAAGATTACTTCTTTGTCTAAAGAAGAAAGGCTTGCAAAGGCTGCTGCGCTGGCCCCAATATTAAGAGGGTTCTGCTCCAACGCTGATGTCCTCCAGAACCCCCTTTCGGGGGGCAGGGGGGCTATGATTGGGCATTTTACAGACGATGATCGTGTATTGCAATTTATCAATTCAAATGACTTGGATCGGTTGGCGCCGTTAGGTACCAGTTGTCCCGATCACTTTTTAAGAACAAAAATTTCACCGCTGGTATTGAATTTAGGAACGGAGGAAGACGTGACCAATACCACTGCTGTTAAAGAAAAGATTGCGCCTTTATTTGAAGCCTACAGAAAGATGTATGCGGAATATTACAACACCTGCAAACATGCTAACAGTCCGGCGATACGGGATGCTAACCCGGTAATTATTTTGTACCCCGGCGTAGGTATGTTCAGCTTTGCAAAAGACAAACAAACTACCCGTGTGGCGTCTGAATTTTATATTAATGCCATCAATGTAATGCGTGGGGCGGAAGCGGTGAGTGAATATACATCTCTGCCGAGACAGGAAGCCTTCAACATAGAATACTGGTTGCTGGAAGAAGCCAAACTGCAGCGCATGCCCAAACCCAAAGCATTGACCGGAAGGATTGCCCTGGTTACAGGAAGTGCTGGTGGCATTGGTAAAGCCATCGCCAAAAAGTTTGCAGAAGAAGGTGCCTGCGTGATCATCAATGATATTAATGAGGAACGTTTGCAAAGTGCAATGGAAGAGTTTCAAAAACTATTTGGAAGAGATACCGCCGCAGCGGCTTTGCTGGATGTAACAGATAATGCCACGATAGAAAAAGCATTTGCTGCGACAGCGCTGGCATTTGGTGGTGTGGATATCATCGTAAACAATGCCGGTATCAGTATTTCAAAATCCATCACCGATCATAGTATTGCAGATTGGGATAAGTTGTATGATATTTTGGTGAAGGGCCAGTTTCTTGTATCTAAAGCCGGTACAGAGATCATGCGCAAGCAGGCCATTGGTGGCGATATCATCAACATCGTCTCTAAAAACGCGGTGGTATCCGGACCTAACAATGCAGGCTATGGTTCTGCCAAAGCTGCACAGGCACACATGAGCCGTTTACTGGCTGCTGAATTGGGTGGTGATAAAATAAGAGTGAACGCAGTGAACCCGGATGCAGTGATTGCAGACAGTAATATCTGGGCCGGTGGCTGGGCAGAAGGCCGGGCAAAAGCCTATGGCATTACAGTAGAAGAATTGCCAGCCTATTATGCCAAACGTACTTTGTTGAATGAAACCATTTTACCAGTAGATATTGCCAATGCCTGTTTTGCTTTTGTGGGTGGGTTGCTGAGTAAATCAACCGGTAATGCATTGAATGTGGATGGTGGTGTGGCTGCAGGGTTTTTGCGTTGAGGTTGAACCACGAAGGCACGAAGACAGTAAGGTACACTAAGCTTTGTGTTTCTTTGTGCCTTGGAGACTTGGTGGTTCAAAACCAACGCCTGAACCACGTAGACAGAAAGGTACATTAAGCTTTGTGTTTCT
>JANXSR010000362.1 GCA_025352625.1 Ferruginibacter sp. | reverse complement strand
GTACAGACTGCATTGGATGCTATTGTACGTTACTTACCTGGCCCAATGGATATTGAAGCAGTGAAAGGAACCAATCCAGATAATGGAGAAGAAATTTTCCGTCATTGCGATATTAAGGAACCATTCAGTGCATTGGCATTTAAAATTATGACCGACCCTTTTGTAGGAAGGTTAGCGTTTTTCAGGGCTTATTCTGGCCGTTTGGATTCAGGTTCTTACGTGTTGAACACCCGTACAGGAAAGAACGAACGTATCAGCCGTATTATGCAGATGCACGCCAACAAACAAAACCCGGTTGATTATATTGAGGCTGGTGATATTGGTGCAGCGGTAGGTTTTAAAGACATCAAAACTGGTGATACTTTGTGTAACGAAGATCATCCGATCGTGTTGGAAGCAATGACTTTCCCTGAGCCGGTTATTAGTGTTGCGGTTGAACCAAAAACACAGGCCGATGTTGATAAAATGGGAATGGCGATTGCTAAACTTGTAGAAGAAGATCCTACATTAAGGGTACGTACAGACGAGGAAACCGGCCAGACCATCTTAAGTGGAATGGGTGAGTTGCATTTGGAAATTATTGTAGACCGTATGCGTCGTGAGTTTAAAGTAGAAATTAACCAGGGTGCTCCGCAGGTTGCTTATAAAGAAGCTTTCCATAATACAATTCAACACAGGGAAACTTTGAAAAAACAAACGGGTGGTCGTGGTAAATTTGCTGACATCGTATTTGAAATCGGGCCTGCTGAAGAAGAGTTTTTGAAAGAAGGAAAAAGCAATTTCCAATTTGTAAACGGATTGTTTGGTGGTAGTATTCCAAAAGAATTTGTACCGGCCATTCAAAAGGGTTTTGAAACAGCCATGACAACTGGTGTATTGGCAAGTTATCCAATGGTTAGCATGCGGGTAAAAGTATATGATGGTAGTTTTCACCAGGTAGATAGTGATGCCATGAGTTTTGAATTGTGTGCTAAACAAGGCTACCGTGAAGCTGGCCGTAAAGCAAAACCAGTTTTGCTTGAGCCTATCATGAAGGTGGAAGTGTTAACGCCAGATCAATACATGGGTGATGTTACAGGTGATTTGAACCGTCGTCGTGGCATGCTGGAAGGTATGGATAGCAAACATGGTGTGCAGGTTATTAAAGCCAAGGTGCCCTTAAGCGAAATGTTTGGTTATGTAACGCAGTTGCGTTCATTATCAAGTGGCCGTGCTACTTCAACCATGGAGTTTAGCCATTACGCCCCTGCACCAAACAACGTTGCAGAAGAAGTGATCGCTAAACAAAAAGGAAAGCAAAAGGTAGAAGAATAATTCAAACACTTTTAAAATAAAAACAGCCCCACACGTAAATGTGGGGCTGTTTTTATTCGATAATGAAAAATAAAATTGTTTAACTAATAATTTAAAGATAATATTGTAGGGACATGAAAAAGTATTTATTAGTATTTATAATTATTTCATTACAGCCATTGTTTGTCAATGCACAAAAAAAGTTACTTTTTGATTTGAGTTTAGGTATTAATAAATCAATAGGTGAAGACATGCTTGCAACAAAAATTACCGGAAGTAATGAAATTCAATACTATAAAAAAAAGAAATACACTCATCCTTATATGAATGTAACCGGTACCGTTCTATATCCCCTGACTAAAAATTTTTCTCTCGGATTAAAGTCTGGAATTTATGTTTACTTCCTGGAGACATATCTTACTGCGGCTCAATATACATCTGTTTCTGTACCAATTGAACTGGCAGGCAGATTAAAAATTCTGGATATGGGGAAAAATTCAGCAGGCATTGACCTTTCCGCAGGTATTAACCTTTACAGCATAAATGATGCTATAGAACATTATGGCAATGGTAAATTAGTAAATCTTTCGCTTTATTATTTAGCAAAAAACAAGCATCTTGTAAAAATCGGGTTAGAAAAACAGATTGATAATGTTCAATATATTTTTACTGAACCGAATCCAAATTTGTTTAATTATAAAATTAATCGATTGGCTATTACTTTAACATATGGCATAAAATTTTAAAACTTTTAATTTATGAAAATACACCGGTTTAGAACTATATTTTCAGAAGCTGTTTGAGTTAATTAAATTTTTTCCCCATTAGATTAAGCATTGCTATGTATACAAAGCTAATAGCAGATTCCTTTGTTCGTTCGTAATCCATTACCAATCTTCTGAAATTTAAAAGCCACGCAAAGGTTCTTTC
>JANXSR010000366.1 GCA_025352625.1 Ferruginibacter sp. | reverse complement strand
GCGGTAACGTTTATTACCCTGGCCAAGCAACGGATCTTCTTTAAAAGCCAGCGATGGCTGGTAGATTAATCCTGCGGCTGCAATAGAAGAATTTTTTATAAATGTTCTGCGTTGCATATGATGATTTTTAATTTTAATGTGCGTTTTATTTTTAGCAAGAACTTACTATTTTTTTTGAAAATATGATGACAACATCAGTGTTTTCTTAACCGCCGACGGGGTTGAAAGCCGCCGTCGGGGTATTTCGATTTTATTAAAAATTGTATCTCATCATGGCGATCAGAAAAAATATCCTAACCCCGTCAGCGGTTGTAAACCCTGACGGCGGTTAAGAAAAAGAATTATTTACTACCATCCTGCAATACTAAGTAACTATCCCCTTCACAACTTCGCCAGCCACATCCGTAAGCCTGTACCTTCGGCCGAGATGTTTAAAAGTCAGCTTCTCATGATCAATACCCATCAGGTGCAAAACGGTTGCATGAAAGTCATTTACATGTACCGGATCTTTTATAATATTATATCCAAACTCATCTGTTTCGCCATATACACCGGGCTTTACACCGCCACCTGCCATCCAGATGGTAAAGCATCTCGGGTGGTGATCTCTTCCATAATTTTCTTTGGAGAGTGCACCCTGGCAATAATTTGTGCGGCCAAATTCGCCGCCCCATATCACCAATGTTTCATCCAGTAAACCTCTTTGTTTTAAATCTGTAATCAATGCTGCCGATGCCTGGTCGGTATCCATACATTGTCCTTTTATTTCTCCCGGCAGGTTGCCATGCCCATCCCAACCCTGGTGATACAACTGTACAAAGCGAACGCCGTTTTCAGATAATTTTCTTGCCAGCAAACAGTTGGCGGCATAGGTGCCGGGTATCAGGCAATCTGGTCCGTATAATTTTACAATGTCTTCCGGTTCTTTGCTGAGGTCTGTAATTTCGGGCACAGCCGTTTGCATGCGGTAAGCCATTTCGTATTGCTGTACTTTGGCATTTATTTCAGGATCGCCCGATTCCTTAAATGTTTCAGCATTTAATTCCTCCAGTTTATCCAGCATTTTTCTTCGGTCAGCTTTGCTAACACCATCGGGATTGTTAAGGTATAAAACAGGATTATCGCCACTGCTAAACTGTACGCCCTGGTGCACAGAATCTAAAAATCCATTGCTCCAGAGTTTTGAATAAACTCCCTGTCCGTTGCCTTTGCCTTTGGATAACAATACGCAAAAAGCAGGCAGGTTTTTATTTTCGCTACCTAACCCATAACTCAGCCACGATCCCATGCTGGGGCGGTTGCCTACCTGTGCGCCTGTTTGAAAAAAAGTGAGTGCCGGATCATGATTGATGGCTTCTGTATGCATTGTTTTTATAAAACACAGGTCATCCACCACTTTAGACGTATAGGGCAGTAATTCACTGATCCATGCCTTGGCCTCACCGTATTGATTGAACTTAAAAGCTGAGCCCGCCAATGGAAATTTTTTCTGGTCCGCCGTCATTCCGGTGAGGCGTTGCCCCATCCTGATTGATTCCGGCAAATCCTGCCCAAACATTTCAATCAACTTTGGTTTGTAATCAAACAGGTCTAATTGTGAGGGGGCCCCGTTTTGAAAAAGATAGATGATTCTTTTGGCTTTGGGTGCAAATTGCGGCAGCCCGGCCAACAGCATTTCTTCATCGCTTTTACTACCAAATAAATCCGGTATCAGTAATGAGCCCAATGCCACACTTCCAATACCCAAACTAAGTTTTGAAAGAAATTTTCTACGATTTAAGTTGAGGCTGTGTTCCAGCATTTCTTTATGCATAATCAAGTTTTTATAATGGCTTCTTCCATGTTATAAATCATGTTGATCACTTTCATCAATGCAGCCGTTGCATTGGCATCCACCTTTTTATTTTGCGGATATTCACCTGCATTTAATGTGGCAGCCGCATCCAGTTGCTGTTGTTTAAATTGTTGCAACTGGTCATCATAATAGGTTTTTAAAATAGTATTTTCCTTGCTGCCTGCCACCCTGCAAATGATGCGGTGAAATGCTTTTTTTATTTTTTCTTCTGCCGTGGTATTTTCTTCCATCAGGTTTTGTGCAAATACCCTGGAGGCTTCCAGTACTGTAGGATCATTCATCATCATCAACGCCTGTAGGGGAGTATTTGTTTGCGAACGTTTCACTTCGCACTGGTCTCTGTTGCTGGCATCAAACAGTATCATACTTGGTGGTGGCACAGTTAATTTTATAAATGTGTACATCCCTCTCCGGTACAATGCGTCTCCTTTGTCTTGTTTATAAGTAGCCAATACCCCCCTGCCCGAACTGGCCATTTCCCACAGGCCTTTTGGCTGGTACGGTTTTACACTTGGGCCACCAATGCTGCTGACCAATAAACCACTGCTCGATAAAACAATATCTCTTACAAATTCTGCTTTAACTTTCTGGCGTGGTGCACGGGAGAGGTAAATATTTTCCGGATCTTTTTTATAATTTTCTTCATTTACTTTAGATGACTGGCGATAGGTGGCCGACAGTACAATCTGTTTCATTAACCGTTTGATATCCCAACCATGCTCCATAAAATCAACTGCTAACCAATCCAATAATTCAGGATGGGTTGGCAACTCTCCCTGCATGCCAAAATCACCGGCAGTTTTTACAAGTCCTCTGCCAAAAATTTCCTGCCATATTTGATTTACAAAAACCCTTGCCGTCAGCGGATTGTTATTGCTCGTAGTCCATGCTGCAAGGCCAAGCCGGTTGCGTGGATTGTTAACAGTATCAAAAACCATTACAGATTTTATTGCCGATGGAAAGACCTCTGCACCCGGATGATCGTATGCACCCCGGTTAAGGATAAATGTTTTTCGAAGGGTATCTTTTTCTCCCATAACAGATACAGTTAAATTACCCGTATCTTTTTTATTGATAAAAGAGAGCAGCCCTTTTGAATCTTCATCTGTGATGGTAAGGATAGGATTTTTTGCGGGCTTCGATTGATTGACATCTCCTTCAAAACCTATCTCTTTGGTATTATTAAAAAAAGCAAATAACTGGTAATACTCTTTTTGAGAATTAGGATCGTATTTATGATCGTGACATTGGGCACACTCAGCCGTTAAACCCAATATGCCCTTAGAATAGGTTTTTGTTTTATCCAATATATAAGTAATTCGATACTCTTCAGGAATTACGCCGCCTTCTTCTGTGTATTTATGATTGCGAAAAAAGCCTGTGGCGAGTATTTCCTCTTTGCTGGCATTGGGCAACATATCACCGGCAATTTGCCAGGTTAAAAATGTGTTGTAAGGAATATTTTTATTGAAGGCATGAATAACCCAATCACGCCATGCCCACTGTGTTCTGATGTTGTCATCCTGGTAACCATAGCTATCCGAATAGCGGGCAACATCCAGCCAGTGCACCGCCATTTTTTCGCCGTAAGTGGGCAGATTTAATAACTCATCAACCACTGTTTCGTAAGCATTTGTATTTTGACTGGCAGTAAACTCATACATCATTTTTTCTGATGGCGGCAACCCTGTCAGATCAAGCGATACTCTTTTTAACAATCGCTCTTTATCAGCTGTTTCATTAAAAGAAAGCCCAACCTGCTCCTGTTTGCTTATTATAAAATGATCAATCTCATTTTTTGCAAGCTCCCTGTTTTTTATTTCCGGCACAGGTGCTTTTACAGGTTTTACAAAAGCCCAGTGTGGTTCATATTTTGCACCCTGGCTAATCCACTTTTTAAACAATGCAATTTCATGTGCAGACAATATGCCCAAATGAGAAGAGGGTGTCGGCATCAGGTAACCGGTATCGGTAGAAGATATGCGTTTATACAGTTCCGATTCTTCCGGCTTAAAAGGAACCAATGCAAAGGCGCCCTTTGTTTCTTTCAATGGAGCGAAGGCCGAATCCGGAATATCAAGTCTTAAGCCTGCTTCCCGTTTATTAATATCGGGGCCATGGCATTTAAAACATTTGTCTGATAAAATTGGCCTGATGTGAAAATTGTAACTGATTTTATCAGGCATTGCACTTACTGCGGTAGTGTTTGCCTGCATACAGGCAAGCCAGCCTGCAACCGTAATCAGCAACAATGCAAAAACAATAAACAATTTAGATTTCATATCGCAAGTATTTTACTTTTTTAGTTTGATATCAATTGTTTTTTCAATTGCGCAGCGAAACTTACATAACAATCAACGGCTGCCAAATATTACTATTATCACTATTTCAATTTACTTATTTTTATTGTCAGTTCAATTTTTATTTACAGCCATACAATAGCAACTGTTAAATTTATGCAGATAGTTTTTTAAAGCATTAATCAAACGTTTGCATCATTTTACAAATACCAATTATTAGTACAACACTGCATTTTAATTAACCATAATCTCATCTGCAAACAACCAGGCAGGTAGCCCTTCGCCACCGTGCCCCTTTGGACATACCCCAATATTTTTTGCAGACACCCTGATAAACTTCACTTTTTGTTCTGCAAAATTTGTGGTGAAATTGTAAATAGTAGCATTGGTTTCATTTACAGAAAGCTTATTCTCAACGGTTTGAAGGGTAGTAAAATTTACACCATCCGTTGATACCTCAAAGGTTACAGCACTGGGTAAAAATATCCAGGAACGATAATTCTGGTAACAGCCAATACTGATCGTTTTTATCGATTGAGCCTCTCCCAAATCAATGGTTGCAATAAGGTCCTTGCCTTCAAAGCCATGCCAGTATTTACCTACCGCAATAGTTCCTCGTACGCCATCTGTTAAAGAGTTGGGCCCATCGGCCAGGTAATTTTTATTGACGGGATTGGTGTACACCACAGCTTTTCCAATAGCCTTGTGAAGTACAAATGTTTGCTCTGCCGGCCTTAACCCCATTACCTTGCCCTTTACTACTGCCACTGCTTTTATAGTTACAGATGCATCTACCGCAATAGGTTGCACATATTTATTGCTTTGGGGTGTTGGTATGCTTCCATCAGTTGTATAATAAATTTCAGGGTTCAGCGCTTCGCTTAAAAGAGAGACAAACAATTTTCCATTTTGAGAAACTGGTTTTATATACACGGTAAAATTACCGGGAGAATAATGAATGCCTTTTTGATCATACCCTTTGAACAATACCTGTATGCGTTCATTAAAACTATCCCAGTTTCTTTCTTTTGCCGGTGTCCACAACACTTCTGCCAGTGCAGGCATACGGGGTAATACCATGTACTCCAGGTATGCAGGTGTTGTAATATATTCTGTCCACACATTGCCCTGCGAACCCAATATTCTTTTTGCCTGTGCCTCATTTAACTCTTTGGGAACCGGTTCATATTCATACACCGCTTTTACGGTATTGAATCCGCCAAAAGCAAGCGGTTCACCTTCAGGCCCCGCCTGGTAATGATCAAAATAACAGGGGTAGCCCGGTGTCATTATCACATCATGGTTCATCTTTGCTGCTTCAATACCACCACGCTCTCCACGCCAGCTCATTACGGTTGCTTCCGGGGCCAGGCCACCTTCTAAAATTTCATCCCAGCCAATCATTTTTTTCTGCTTGCTTACGATAAATTTTTCTATCCGCTTCATAAAATAACTCTGTAGCTCTTCTTCATTTTTAAGGCCTTCCCTTTTTATTCTTGCCTGGCAGCGGGCACATTTTTTCCAGTCGGTTTTATCCACTTCATCGCCACCCACATGGATGTATTTTGAGGGAAATAAATTCATCACTTCTGTTAATACATTTTCTAGAAATGTAAATACAGAATCATTGCCTGCACAGTAGTTGCTTGAGATATTATTATAATTTCCTGCCACCATGGGCAACTGTGGATGTTGAGAACAACTCAATGCTGCATAAGCCGCAATAGCCGCCGCACTATGACCTGGCATTTCAATTTCAGGTACGATGGTTATATTTCTATCGGCAGCAAATTGTACAATATCTTTTATTTGTTCCTGCGTATAAAAGCCACCGTAAGTTGCCGGTTCACCTGGTTGTGCCTGTGGCACGCCACCCCACCCTTTGTCCCTGTCTTCTACCCGCCATGCGCCTACAGATGTAAGCAGTGGATATTTTTTTATTTCAATTCTCCAGCCCGGATCATCGGTTAAGTGCCAGTGAAACGTATTCATTTTATAAGCAGCCATCAGGTTGATGAATTCCTTCACCATATCAGGCGAAAAGAAATGACGGCTAACATCCAGGTGCATGCCCCGCCATTTAAAACGGGGGTAATCTGTTACCTGCATACAAGGTATTTGTACCACTGCATTGGTGCGTACCTGTGGCATAGTTTGAAACAGCGTTTGCATGCCATATACAATACCAGCCTTTGTGTTGGCTTTTATAGTGATGGTGTTTGCTGATACATTTAACTGGTATCCTTCGGCTCCGATATCTTCAATTGCAGACAACACTAATTGAATAGATTTGCTTTTTACCCCAGTTACCGGTAACGTATAGCCGCAGCTATTTTTGATGTACTCCGAAAGGAAAACGGCTGCCGCTTTCAACTCTTTTGAGGACGCATTAAAGTTAATAGCCGTGTTGGCATCCAATGTAAAAGAACCTGCATTCACCTGCATGCTTACCGGTTGCGGAATGATGCTTACTTTTTGTTGTGCCGTTAACAGTAAAGGACCAAAGGCCAATAATGCTACTATCCATTTTTTGTTCATTGTAAAATATTGGTTTGTTTCTTTGTATGGCATTTTATTTTTTCTTTTTGTATACCCTCACATAATATATTATCAATTGTTGTGGCAAGACCCTTTCATCTATTGTCCCGTCCTTTAGGGCGGAGTACATAAAAATAATAAAGCCGGGCTTTAGCCCCATGTCATTTGTTAAGCAATAATTCTACCCCGTTCCATAGGAACGAGATGTGAGTAGAGCAAATAGCATTATTATATTTTCAGATCCGTAGGATCGGTATGTGTTTTGCCTTGGTTTAATCTCACACATTCTACAGAACATTTACCTACCGTTCCTACGGAACGAACGTGATGCCGATATTTTTTCTACCCATCTATCGTCCCTAAAGGGACGAATGCACCATTGAAAAACCCCTCAAATAAATGACATCACATTGGCTTTAGCCCAAACGATCTCTGGCTAAAGCCCATCTGAAATTAGTTCCTTCATCACTGCCCTAAAGGGCAGCGCAATTCATAAATACAATCGGAGCATTTCTTTAACGATCAATCGTATTAATTGACGATTCACAACTCTACCTAATTCAATCCTCCCTGCCCACGGTATAATTTTACCGGCTTATCCAATGTAAGTTTCAATACCGTCATGTATTCATCCTTCACCGATGCAAGCACATTAATAAATACCAGGCCCGGCACCGGGCTCCAGGATATTTTACCCACTACTTTGTGTTGCAAATGCTGGGCTGTACCAACTACCTCGATGTCTTTTATATCATTCACCAAACCTTTTACCATCACGTTACCGGAAGTCTGGGCGGGTAAAAAAAGATATACTGTCATTGAATCTTTTGACATGGTACTCGGCCCATAAAAATGTCCCTGTGGCAAACCTGCAATGGTACCAAAAATGGCCTCTCCGTTTTTTTTGTTCCACTTACCCAACTCTTTTAAAATATGGATCTGTTCGGGCGGTATGGTGCCATCCCCTTTGGGGCCAATGTCAAGCAACAGGTTGCCGCCATTGCTTACCGCATCTACAAAAATGGTGATCACTTCAAAAGGTGTTTTATATGCTGAATCATCAGGATGATAGCCCCAGTTATTATTAGTCGTCATGCACAACTCCCACCAGTTAAATTTGGGTTTGGTAACCGGAAAATTTTGTTCCGGTGTTTCATAATCACCGTAACCTTGCAACCTGCCGTTGATGATAGCTGTTGGTTTGATAGCCAGTATCTGCGCCCTTACTTTTTCTGACTGCCATTCATCTGCACTCTTTTCCCAATCACCATCAAACCACCACAGGTCGGGTTTGTAGGCCGTATTAATTTCGTTAATCTGTGATTGAAAAAATTGCTGAAAGCGTTGCCAGCGGGCAGGCTCTTCGGCTATTTTATAACGGTTGCTGTCTTTTAAAAAGCCTGGGTAATCAGGATGACTCCAGTCAAGCAAAGAAAAGTAAGCACCCTTTTTTATGCCTTGTTGATCGAGTGCTGCATAAAAAGGTTGCAGCACATCCCGCTTTGCCGCCGTATTGGCTACTACATTAAAATGCTTTTGTTTGGTGGGCCACAAAGCCATCCCATCATGGTGTTTGGTAGTGATCACGGCATACCTTGCACCTGTCTCTTTTATCAATGCAGCCCATTCTTCCGGGTTATACTTAGATGCAGTAAAACCTTTCATTTGTTTCATGTAATCAGCATGGCTTATTTTTTTGTTATAAAAGCTCCAGCTTTCATCAATGCCATTTACCGAGTACATTCCCCAATGAATAAAAATGCCGAGTTTGGCATCGGCAAACCATTGCATTTTGCTACGGATAGAATCTGCATTTGTTTTTTGCTGTGCCCTTGCTTCATTGGTAAATAAAATAAGTAAGGCTACTATGAGGATATTTTTAAAGGGATATTTTTTTATCATTGTAAGATCAGTTAATAAATAATTTAGAGAGTACAATACAGATAGTTTATGCCAATAAGTGAGGTTTGGTTGTATATACTTCCCATAGCAGTTCTCCAAAAATAGTGTTGGCCCAGGCAAACCATTTACGGGTAAAATTGGTCGCATCATCTTTGTGAAAAGACTCGTGCATAAAGCCGGTGCCCCCATGTGTTTTGCGCAGCATTTCTATGCATAATTTTATTTCATTGTCATCTTTACTTGTTAAGCCACGCATGATAATGCTCAATGGCCAGATCATATCCATGCCTGCATGCGGACCGCCAATACCTTCTGCTGCCTTACCCTTAAAGAAAAAAGGGTTGTTGGTGGAGAGTAACATTTTACGGGTATTGATGTAAACAGGATCGGTATTTTTTACTGCATTCAAATAGGGCAATGACAACAGGCTTGGTACGTTGGCATCATCCATTAAATTGTAGCTGCCAAAACCGTTTACTTCATACGCATACACTTTGCCGTATTGCGGATGATTGATAATGGCATGTTGCTGCAAAGCTTTTTCCACTTCAGTTGCAAGGGCAGTTAGCTCGGCAGCCAAAGCATCGTCTTTAGCAATTTGTTTTACCATGATGGCTGCTTCTTTTAAACTAACAACGGCAAAAAAGTTTGATGGTACCAGGAAAGGAAATATCGTTGCATCATCACTTGGCCTGAACATGGAGCAGATAAGGCCCGCCGGTTTTACAGGATAACCGTAGCCTCCCAATGGTACACCATCTGTAGCCCATGCGGTAGTGCGTTGAAATGTGTAAGGGCCATTACCTGTTTTGCGTTGCTGGTCTTTAAAAGTTTGCAGCGTTGCTTTTATTGCTTCTTTCCACTGGGCATCAAACGGTGTAGCATCACCTGTTAGTTTCCAGTAATTGTATGCCAGCCGAATGGGATAACACAAAGAATCGATCTCCCATTTGCGTTCATGTGTGCCGGGCTGCATGGTGGTGAGATCACTCTTCCATTCGCTTACTTTGTTTTCATCTTTATAAAAAGCATTGGCATAAGGATCTTTCAAAATACATTTTACCTGCCGGTTGATGACACCTGTTACCAGTTGCTGCAACTCTTTGTCTTTTTTTATCAGCAACAAATAGGGCCACACCTGCGCCGTGCTATCCCTCATCCACATAGCATCTATATCACCTGTTATCACATACGTATCGGGTTTGTTATTCACCATTTCAAAATCAACGGTGGTATCAATGGTGTTGGGAAAACAGTTTTCAAACAACCATCCCAGTTCCTTGTTTTTTACTTTTGACTGAAACTCAACTATCGCTGCTTCTACCGCCTTGCTGTGAAATTTTCTTTTATCAAACGGCACACGAACCACCGGAAAGGATGCCGGTGCCTGTGCAAAAGAAAAATCCTTCATTAATAAGCCTGCACTGAGTAAGCTGGCATTTTTTATAAATTTATTTCTATTCATTGGTAGCAATTTTTATTTTATTGAGAGGAAGAAGATGGCCATGTTGCAGGAGACGATCCGAATTGTTTATTGGGTGCAGCGCCCATAATAAATTCCAGCACACCACCATTCATTAATGTTGTATGATTAATATAAGTTTTATTGTAAGGCTTATTATTTAGCTGAACGCTTTGAATGTAGGGCTTGCCTTTGCCGGCATTTTTTGCACGAATGACGAACGACTTGTTTAAAGGCAAATTAAATTTTACTTCCTCAAAAAAGGGGCTTGCAAAAACATATTGCCCACCGGAAGGATTACCCGGATAAATACCAGCCATACTCCAAACACCCCATGCACTCATCTGTCCACAGTCTTCATTACCGGCGTATCCATCTGGTGCTGCATGATACATGGAATCAATGATTATTCTTACCCGTTCCTGAGTTTTCCATGCGGCACCAACATAAGTGTACATGTAAGCGATGTGATGACTAGGCTCATTGCCATGTGCATACTGTCCAATTAACCCGCTAACATCAGGAGACGTATTTGTACCGTTTAATGCAGAACTTACGGTAAACAGAGAATCCAGTTTTTGTATAAATTTTTTATTGCCGCCGTGAGCAGTTGCCAGCCCATAAACATCTTGTGGTACAAAAAAAGAATGCTGCCATGCATTGCCTTCTGTATACATAGCCTTCTTTTCATCATGTTCAGATAAATAAGGATCAAAAGGTGTTACCCAATTACCATCACTATTTTTTGCCCTTATAAAACCGGTGGCAGGGTCAAACAAATTTTTCCAGGAAGCCGACCGCTTCATAAATATTTTATAGTCATCTATTTTACCCAGTTTCTTCGCCACCTGTGCAATGCACCAATCGTCGTAAGCGTATTCAACAGTCACGGTTACACTACTGCCATATTTATCTTGTGGAACGTATCCATATTGGCGGTAAAGGTCCGTGCCACGAATATTTTGCATGGCACTTTTTTTCATGGCTGTAAATGCCTTTTCTATATCGAAGCCTTTTGTATTTTTTAAGATGGCATCCGCCACCACAGGGATGGCGTGGTAACCCGTCATAGTATTGGTTTCCCAGGTGCTTAAATCCCAGATAGGCAGTAAGCCATTCTCCTCATAAAATACCAGCATCGTATTTATCAAATCTGTTATCCGCTTTGGCTGTGTTACCGTAAACAATGGATCTAATGCACGAAAGGTATCCCAAAGGGAGAACTCTGTATATCGTTGCTGCCCGGAAGGCATTTTTTTTAGCTCACCATTGGCATTGGTATATTCACCATCTGCATCCGAATACAATACCGGAGCAGCACAAGTATGGTACAAGGCTGAGTAAAAAATCTTCTTTGATTGTTCATCGGTACTTTTAATGGCTATCTTTTGCAATTCTTTTTCCCACTTATTTTCTGCCTGCTTTTTTACCGCACTAAAATTCCAGTCTTTTATTTCATCCAGTGCCATCAACGCTTTGCGCATATTTGAGGAGGAGAGTGCTACTTTCATTAACAGGGATTTGCCTTTTAAGTCTGCAAAAACTAATTGACTTTTTACGCCATTGCCCATTAATGCATTACCATTAATGGTATCTCTTCCATCAGATAAGTAAAATTTAGTGAAAGGCACTGAAGTACGTGCAGCAAAATAAACCTTCTGCACCTGCGCCCAACCTTTTGAATAACGGAACCCCATTATGGTAGAATCGTTTACGCGTTGAATATATGTCCCATTCGGTGCATCCCAGTTAATGGCAAAACCAAGATTAAAACGAATGACAGGTGTAGTACCTTTTGGAAAAGTATATTGATGCAGGCCACATCTTTCTGTGGCAGTGAAAGCTGCATTGATACCATTGTTGAGCGTTACACTATAATAACCAGGGCTGGCTTTTTCATTTTTGTGAGAAAACTTTTCCCTGTATAAAGCAATGGTATCATTGATTAATCCGTTGGATGGCATTACAGAAATATCACACCAATCGCCAATGCCGGTGCCGCTTAAATGTGTATGACTAAAGCCTGCAATCATTGAATCTGAATAATTATATCCACTACACCAATCCCAACCCTGCGTGCCATTATCGGGGCTTAACTGTACCATCCCAAACGGCACTGTTGCACCCGGATAAGTATGTCCATGACCACCGGTGCCAATAAATGGATCAACATATTTTGTTAGTTGTTGGGCCAAGGTAAACAAAGGCATTGCAACAAATGCTCCCAACAAAACTCTTTTAAAACCTTTATTGCTATTTAGTATTTTAATCATCATTATTAAATTTTAAATTCCTACTTTCTAGTTTATTCTGCCGGTGAAAAAGAAAAAGCCAACGCCGGTAAAGACTTGTACATTTTTATAACAGCAGCCGGTATGGTAATTTTTACCACCTCATTTTCTATGGTCCATTTTACAGTTTCTCCGGTTTGTAACAATTTTATTTTTGATCCCTTTTTTGGCGTATTCATTTTCCAGCTTACAGAAGAAGACACTGCCTCCCCTTCCTTTATGCAAACCAACGCATACCTTGTTGCGGTGGTATTATTTTGTGTAAACCAGGTATTGCCATCGTTGTAATTTTTGGTGATACGGGTATTGTAAATTGCCGCCCCGTTCTTATTCATCCATTTACCAATTTCTTCTAAACGCACCACTGCTTCGTCTGGCAATGTGCCATCAGGTTTAGGACCAACACCTAACAACAAACTACCACCTTTGGCAACTACTTCAATTAATGAATGAATAATTTTCGTTGCAGATTTAAATTCATCATGGGGAACAAACCCCCAGTTGTTGGCAAGTGTCATGCAGCTTTCCCATGGATTAGCAAGTTGTGTTGCGGGAATGTGTTGTTCGGGTGTTTGATAATTTTCATAAGGCCCGTGAACGGTTCTATCTACAACCAGCAGGCCCGGCTGCGCTTCTCTTCCCATCGCAGCAATTTTTGGCATATCAATGTCCTGGCTCCATTTGGGAATATCTGCACCCCAGCCTCGTACTTCATCATTCACCGTTTCTAATGGACGCACCCAGCCACCATCCAGCCACAAAATATCTACTGAACCATAGTTGTGCAGCAACTCGCTGATTTGGTTAAAAGTGTAGTCTTTAAAGTTATTCCATCGCCAGGGAAACTGGCGGATATCGTAATTGTTATTTCGGTTGGCAGTAGCATATTTTGGCCACCAGTAATTTTCTGAATGCCAGTCTGGTTTTGAAAAATAAGCGCCGATCATAAAATCATTTTTCCGGAAAGCGTCAAATACATATTTGGCCACATCTGCTTTTGGATTGTTGGAAAACGGCCCATTGGAGATTTTAAAATCTGTTTGCTTTGTATCAAACATACAAAAACCATCATGGTGTTTGGTGGTAAATACAACGTACTTCATACCTGCATCTTTACCGGCTTTGGCCCAGCTTTCCGGGTCAAATTTTACCGGGTTAAAATCTTTCTTCAAGCCCCAGTACCATTTTTTATAATCGTCATAACTTCTGTTGCTGTCGGGCCGGTTAATCCAGTCTTCATTGCAAAGTTCCCATGATTCAATAATACCCGGCACGGCATACAATCCCCAATGGATGATCATGCCAAATTTCTGATCCTGCCATTTGTCTAGCTTCGCCTTCACTTTTACATCTGTTGGCCACTCGTATTGGGTAGATTGTGGATGAATATTTTGTTGTGCCCTGCTAATTGCTGAACTCAATGCAAAACAAGCTGCAATGACTATTACAAGAGCGGGGTTTGAAATATGCTTTTTTTGTTTCATTGCATTTGTTCTTTACTGAATAAGGCCTTGTGTTATTGTTGGTTAAATTTAATGCTGAAATAGTCTGATCAATTTAAAGGGCGGTATCTTCTATTTTATAAAAAATATTTACTGCATATTCAATTCAATAATCGTATCAATATCATCGAGCTTTACGCCATCGAGGTAGATAAAAGTTCCTTCCTGCGTTTGTTTAAATTTTAAGTTTTTTTTATCTGCTCTTAATGAAGCTGCTTTAATTTTATCTTTAAACTCAGGTAAAAATATATAGCCTTGTTGTGCCGGTTTTTGAAGAATATGCACATAATATGTGTTGTTTTTTACCGTAACAACACCCCAATCCTGTGGGGGATAAATATTGCCTCTTGTACTGTAAATTGTTTCACTGTTTAACTGCATCCATTGGCCGATTGCTTTTAAGGTATCAGTAAATTCTGATTGTATTTTTCCATTGGGCATGGGGCCAACATTCAGTAAAAAATTAACATCACGGCCTGCACCTTTTACAAGGTAATGCACCAATTGTTTTACAGATTTGTAGCTGTCATCGGTAATATTAAAACCCCAGGAGTTGTTCATGGTTTCGCAGGTTTCAACAGGCAATTGCAGCGACGCTTCCTGAAAACTAAGGCCGGATTTATTTTCTCCCGGCAGGTCTTTCTCAAACATCTGAAAATCTTCTCCTGCAAAGGGTGCCATGTGATGGTTATTACCAATCATTGCCTGTGGTTGCAGTTTGTGAATAAGGCCATAAATCTCATCGTATTTCCAGTTTATTCTCGATGTGCGGTCTGCGGCACCTTCTGGTTGTGTCTGGTCCCAATGGCCATCAAACCAAATACCGCCAATGGTACCATAGTTGGTTAACAATTCTGTTAACTGGTTTTTCATAAACTGCAGGTAGGCGGCGTAATCGCCTTTGCCTGTTCTACCGCTTCCATGGCCTGTTTTACCAGTTTCGTGTGGATAATCATCCCTGCCCCAATCGAGCAGCGAATAATATAAAAATAATTGAATGCCTTGTTTGTGGCATTCATCCGCCATCAGTTTTACAATGTCTTTTTTATAGGGAGAATGCATGATGTTGTAATCGGAGTATTTTGTATCCCACATGCTAAACCCATCATGATGGCGGGTAATAAGGGTAATGTATTTCATGCCCGCATTTTTTGCCATACTTACCCATTGCTCCGCGTTGAACTCAACGGGATTAAAAAAATCCATCAGGCGTTTGTAATCTTTATAGCGGATGTTTTTATTATTCATCACCCATTCTCCATCGCCGGGAATGCTAAATGGTCCCCAATGAATGAAGAGCCCAAATTTATTATCCCTGAACTGCTGGCGGGCTTTTATGTTCTCAGGGGTTGGCACATAGGTTTGTGCCATTGTTATAACACATAAAAATAAGGCAGTAAAAAATGTGGCTAATCGTTTCATTTTATTTGTTTTTAAATAATTCCTTATAAGTTAACACTCTTACTCATTTTCACAAAAAACTATTGCTCCTGATTCTGCAACAGCCCTATTTTTTTTACTATCCAGTTCCCCAAAACGGCACCTTGCTTTTGCCCGTTTTCAATAGCAGCCCTGTAATGTATGCCCCCATACAAACGTGAAATTGCCGCTTCGTTACAAGCATCTGTAAACGAACTAAAATGCTTTACCGGTAACCCAAATTCAACCTCAGTATCATCATTAAAACCTATCGCATTACCAAATATATTGTTGAGTACGGTTGCTGCTGCTGTTGATATAACACTATGCCCGCTGGTGTATTCAGGAAACGGCGGTGTTTGTAATAATGGCCGCCAGCTTTCATCTATATACTTGTTGATATAGGTTTCAGGGCGAATAACATTGCTGCGGTATTTTTCATCCCAGCAAATAATAAACCCATCAAATAATGCAATGGCCGTTAGCGAATAAGCAGCGGCGGCTTTTATTATGGTTGCATTGGTATTGCGGCAAACTATGCCTGCAATCGACATCCAATGACCGCCTGGTGATATTTTTTTTGTTGCAAAATTCAGGTGGCCTTCTGTAGTTACAGCAAAGGGATTGCAATCCCAAAAACTGGCAATCGCAATATTTTGAGCAGATAAATGGCGGGTTGTATCATATACTTCCAATACCTGCCGGTAAAATAAACTATTTGTGTCCGTACTAAATAGCAACGGAAAATCAGGACGAAACTGGCTTGCTGAATCCAGCACCATTGGCCTTATCCTGTTCCAGTAAGGTTCAACCGCAGCCATATAAACCGGTGGAGTCGGCATCCATTTTCCTTCCTGCTTAAGATAATTATACCGCCGCAAACTTCTTGTTTCCTTATACTTATCTTTTGCGGCCCATTGCATAACTGCATCAGCTACCTGTTGACCATACAATAAGGAAGCTTCAAATGTCTGTTTGCTTATTTTTTTGCTTTTATACCATTGCAAAATTTGTGTAATGGAATCCTGTAGGATTGCTTCTGAAAAAACAAGGCTTTTAGCAGTTATCAAAAAAGCATTTACAGCAGCAAGGGAACTATAAATTTTATACTTACAGACAGGTATTTCGGGAAAAGAATTTAGCTGCTTATGCAAAGAATGATATCCGTTGTTTTGCTTTACCAAAACTTCATACGCTGCTATGTTGGTGTATGCATAAATGCGGCTGGCAACAGGTGGAGAAAATATATCGTGTATAATAACATCCGTTAAAGCCTTTTGTGCCCGGTGCAACGGGGCTGCATCTGTTTGCCATCCTTTATCCTGCGCATTGGAAATGTGCTGACTTAATAATAATATGATCACTATTAATTTTCTCATTTACCTGTTGCTTTTAAAACCTGCACTGCATCATTATTTTTAGCTACTACAATTAATGTTTCACCTAATTTATTTTTTATTGCCGTCATGGCCCTTACGTCTCCATCAATGTAAACACCGGACATGGTTGGGTCAACAGCTAAAAAACTTTCATTTTCCCGGCCCTTCATCAGCAGCCCTAGGCTTGCATCTGAGCGCCCTAACTGAACACGGTAAGAGAAATAATTGCCGCCTGATAAAATATCTTTTCTGCCATCCCCATCAAAATCTGCTACAGTAAAGCCAAACATTTTTGATGCCTGCGCCTGTAGCGGAAAGGGTTTAAAAGAAAAAATATTATGCCCATTATTGTACAAAATACCGGACGCCAGTTCATCGCAATAAAGCACTTTTGCCGCACTGATTTTTTCTTTTGGAAAGATATCACTGATGGTTGCATCCGCATAATTTTTATACTTGATGTATTTCTTTTTTAGTGCCGGCACCTGGTCGAGCAATTCATCCCTTGATGCCATTGGATAAGATTTGCCCTGGATGTAATAACACACAATGGGATCAATAATACCATTGTCATCAAAATCATTCACGTACAATTGCAGGGGTTGCGCTTTACTTGTTTTTGAAAACTGATCGTTGTAACCGCAGTTGCCTAACAAAAAATCAATATCCCCATCGCCATCAACATCAGTTGCTGTAAGGGCTGACCACATTCCATTGAGATTTTTTAATCCGGACGCCAGAGAAATATCTTCCAATTTTCCATTGTTGTTACTGAACAACATTACCGGCATCCAGTCGCCAGCTATAATCAATTCAGGAAAGTGGTCATTGTTGATATCAACCCATTGTGCAGCGGTAACCATACCAGGTTTCTGCAACGCCGGGCAAAGAGTAGCCGTAACATCTGTAAAATGAACCTGGCCGTTTTTGGTATCGTTGCGTAACAGATAACTTGATGATGGCATTGGAAACGAACCAGGCGCTCCCCGGCCACCAACAAATAAATCAAGATCGCCGTCATTGTCAAAATCACCCACAGCAACTGCCCGTTTGCTGCTTAACATGGAGGGCAGAGCATCTGTACTTTTGGTAAAGTTGCCCTTTCCATCATTGATGTATAACCTGTCTGCATATTCAGGCGACTGGTCTGCATATTCATTACCTCCACTCACTACATACAAATCAAGGTCGCCGTCATTGTCTGCATCAAAAAAAACAGCACCCACATCTTCATCTGCTGCTTCGTTTATCCATGCTTGTGATGGAGCTGCAATAAATTTTTCATTGTTGGTTTGCAGGTACAAGATGCCCGCCTGGTTGATAGCACCGCCGATAAAAATATCTTCTAACCCATCTCCGTTTACATCTCCCTTTGCCAAAGCCGGACCTTGTTTCGACAACTGGTATGGTAACAGCACTTCATCTTTAAAATCAATAAAGTCATTTTCAACATGCTTAAATGCAATGCCGGATTTTTGTGTTATATCTGTAAATATTTTTGCAGCAGTAACCGTTGAATTTATTTTTTTTGGTAAAGCATCCGACTGTTTTAATTCAATGGTTTCATCAGCTTTTATATTTGCTACTATTGTTTCTTTACCATCAGGCCACTCAACCCTAAGTTGCTGATCAGCATCTTTTAACGGATAAGTAAATACCAATTCCTGCGAAACGGTAGATTGATAACTCCGTACAGGATACAATTCAAGGTATTGTTTTGTGCTGTTGGTTACCAATGTTGCTT
This sequence comes from Ferruginibacter sp., assembly GCA_025352625.1. Classification (GTDB taxonomy): domain Bacteria; phylum Bacteroidota; class Bacteroidia; order Chitinophagales; family Chitinophagaceae; genus Ferruginibacter. Next base: position 31,689 of record JANXSR010000366.1, on the reverse strand, counting down.
TTGCACCGTAAGCTTTTGTGTTTAATCCTGCTCCTTTAAAACGTAGTTTAATAAAATGCCCCGGCATCATTTCATTGGCATTATTTTTATATACCATGGCAGGTTCATTATTATTACAAACCACAAGGTCAAGATCTCCGTCGTTATCAAGATCTGCATAAACGGCCGCATTTGAAATGGTTGGTTTGCTGATGCCCCAATCAATACTTTTATCTAAAAAACTTAAATCGTGGTTATTTTTAAAAATATAGTTACTGAGTTTATTGGATGGCATAAGCTTAACGAGGTCATAAGTCTGGTAATTTAAATTGCCCGATTTTACAGCCGCAGCTTTTGCATCGGCCACTGAATATTTTAAAAAATCCATGTCTGTAAAATCACGCAGGTAACCATTACTTACAAAAAGATCTTTCCACCCATCATTGTCAAAATCGGCCAGTAAACCACTCCAGCTCCAATCTGTATTGGATACGCCTGCCAGTTGGCCAATTTCGCTAAAGCGAATATTTCCTTGTGCATCTGTGCCTTCATTTAACTGAAGCATGTTACGCATTTGCTGATGATAATAACCACTATCAAGCAACAAGTGATATTGGTCATATTCATCGGGCCCCTTTAATAATTTTTGCCGGTGATTGTCTTCGGGCAGCATATCCAATGTAAACACATCCGGCCTGCCATCATTGTTGTAATCAGCAATATCTGCTCCCATAGCGTATTTGGAAATATGGGCAAATGATTTAGCAAGCGATTCTGTAAAACTGCCATTTTTATTATTGATGTAAAAGCAGTCTCTTTCTGTATAGTCGCTGGTGGTATAAATATCCGGCCAGCCATCATTGTTGACATCACTGATGGTTACGCTTAAACCAAAATTGAGTGCATTGTTTATAATGCCTGATTGTAACGTAACGTCTGTAAAATGCATCTTGCCATTTGCATCAACATCATTTCTAAACAGGCGGTTACCAAAATTAAAATCTGGTGTTGAACGTATTTTTTTTGTATTTAAAAAAGGATTGTAGGTATGGTTGCTGTGATTGAGAAGGAACATATCAAGATCACCATCTTTATCATAATCAAAAAATGCAGCCTGCGTAGATTGTGTACCGGGTGCATCTATACCATACTCCTTCGCCATGTCTTTAAAAACAGGAAGTCCATTTTTTATTCCCTGGTTAATGAATAATTCATTACATAGTTTTTGAGGATCAGCAAACTTGCCGGAATGACAAACATATATATCCATCAACCCATCGCCATTTACATCAGCGATACTTACACCTGTGCTCCAGGTATCATTGCCGGCAACTTTAGCTGTGGCGGTAATATCTTCGAATTTAAAATTCCCTTTATTTAAAAAAAGTTTGTTGGCTGTAGTGTTTCCTGAAAAGAAAATATCATTTAACCCATCATTATTAAAATCGCCAATGCCCACGCCGGCACCATTATAGAGATATTCATAGCGCATTACATTTAAAGAATCATCTTCCTGTATAGTATTTAAAAAAGATATAGCCGTCTCCTTTTCGTTCATCAACGAAAACAACGTTGCTTTTTTTTGCTGTGCAAATAATGAATATCCATTAAAACACAACAGTGATATTGCCATTACAGGTAACAATAATTTCATTTGACTTACTTAATTTTTGCAGCCTTGTAAACTACCTCCTCTTTCATCTCATTCTTTGCAAGTACTCACCTGCACATTACCAATTTTTCTTTACCGGTTTCACACTTTCAAAAAAGTTTTTATTCCATTTTTATTTTTTCATCTCCTTCTTCATAAGGCAAATATACCATCAGCAATGTCATCATTTCATCTGTAGAACGCATACTGCCTTCAGAAAAAATTGTACGTGGCGGGCTGTTTGGATTAGCCGGGTTTTGTGCGGTGTTATCATAGGTACCTTCAATATGCATTATTGAACCTTTGGGTACTTTCACCAGGTTCTTCATCCGATAAATTTCCTGCCACCTGAAATCCCATTCAGGTATATGTACCATTTTAATAGTATCGCCGACAGCAGTAACTATATATGCCTTAAACTCTTTACCAATGTAATGCATGTGCGGCCATACATACATTACAGATAAATCGGTACCGGGGTTGGTTACTTCAAGTGTAAATGTTTTTTTATCGTTTGCTTTTATGTAAAATATCGGGTCTATTTGTTTTTCACCAATACCCCCACTGCCAAAACTAATTACTTTAACAGGCCGTGTTACCGGTATTTTTTTAAAAAATAAATTTACATACGAAATGCTTTTTTCATCTACCGCACTTGGCCCAAAATGCACAGTTAATAATATAACCCCACGCCGGGGCATAACCCATCCAAATTCTTTTGGATAATATTCGTACGTTGTTCCGGGTATCCATCCGCCGTAATAGGTCATTATTTTTTTATAAGGCCTGTATTGATCCACCTTTGTGCGGTCGGCTGCTGAAAGATTTACAACAGCATCGGTATTATAAATATCTATGGACGTATCTGCTACTTCATGTACTGCATAATTGGCATGGTGAATCAGCTTATTATTGTTGCTGTAAAATTCAATGGCTTCGATATTTTCGGTTTCTTTTAACGCAAAAGGTATTTTAAAAATTACGAACCTTTCTGTGTTATCACCCTGTACCAAAAAGCTATCTGCCATTTTTAAAACCATATCCGGTTTACGGCTGTATTTAGTGCCGCTTGTAAATTCAGGCAAGTTTTTTTCGGTTGTATTTTTTTTGCCTTCCGGCGTTTTATCCGCTATCCATTTTACCAGCAGATTAATTTCTTTTGGTGATAAAGATCGGTCGTTTGCAAAATGAACATACTTGTTATCTGCCTTCCATGGCGGCATATAACCACTTTGTATAACCTCTTTTATAAAGGATGCCCTTTTAGCAATATCTTCAAAGGTTAATAGTGAAAAAGGAGCACCCCCTCCCGGATGATGACAGGGGGCACATTTAGATTGAACAATGGGACTGATATCATTGTAATAAGTTATTTGCTGTGCCTGAAGCACTGCTCCTTTTAATAAAAACAGTAAGATATATAAGCGGTTTTTCATTTTAAAAATCATTGATCTTACAGCCGTATGCTGTTGTTTTTTTTATTGTTATATCAGCAGACTGTAAGCTTTGTTGTATTGCATCTTTTACATAATGCTGCGAAGCTTTTATTTTCTTTTTACTTTGTCCCTGTGCCCAGTCATCAATGGCACCTGTATAAATAAGATTGCCTTTGCTATCCAATAAAATTGCCTGTGGTGTTACAGTAGCATTTAAATATTGGGTCAATAACTTTTTTGTATCAATTAATATGTTGAAGGTGGTTAGATATTTATCTCTAAAAGCAGTGAGTTCTTTTAATGTATATGCTTTGCCCGGAACGATGCCGTAAATGGCAACCTGTGTTTTAAATTGTTCCTGAAGCTGGTTTATTATTTTAGTATAATTCTGACAGAGCGGGCATTCAGGGGATAAAAAAATAAAGAGAGAAAGGGATTTATCATTGAGATGAATGAAGGTATTTTTCTGTTGATTGACAGCTACTAATTTGAAGGTTTCAATTTTATTAAAAGCCGTAAGTGAATCATACAATACCTGTGCATGCAAACAATACGCTGTAAAAACCAGGCATATTATTATAAATATTCTTTTACGCATGTTTGGTAAAATTTGCATCACCGAATTTAATCTATCCCGATGATAAATTATCAAATAGCAGGGGCATTTATAAAGGAGTATAAATAAAAAAATTAGTACAAAGTCCAATACCAATGACTTGTAAAAACAGATAACCCCGAGCTAAATGTTAGCCCGGAGTTATTCTGGCTGTGCTATACTAAAACTTACTTTTTATCCCACCAAACACGACCGTAAAGATCATCGATAGCGGTGCCAAAATCAGCATCTGCTTTCATCGCATCTAAAGCCGCCTGTTTGTTAACTGCATTTAAATCGCTTGAAGATGGAGCACTTAGCGCTGCCCTTCTTGGTATCTGGTAAAGTGTACCATCAATCATTATATTTTCGTTTGCCAATGCAGTTGTTGCATTTGGATAGCCAGTTCTTTTGTACAATGCCCATGCTTCGTTGGGTTGTTTATAAAAGTTAATAAACGATTGTATCGCAATTTGCTCAGTTGCTTTGGCTATATTATAAACTATAGCAGGAGAAGCTTTATAAGCGGTGAGTTCTGCCGGAGTTACTGCTGCATAATCTTCCAGCTTAGCATCTGCTGCAGACTTATCATAAAATGCAATTGACGCATCAATGCCTGCATAATACAATGCCTTTGGATCTTCTGTAGTAATACCTTTAGCAGCTAATTCTGCACGCATTAAAAGTTCATCAGCGTAAGAAATTAAAGGAAAGAAACTTTTACCGGTACCACCACCATTGGCAGGTTGATACATTCTCCACTGCAGGTAAGAAACTGTGTCAAGAGAAAGGTTATCATTTACCTTTTTCTGTACAAACCAGGAGCTTACTGTTTTTACAACGTCAGGGCTAACAGGTGCTCCAACATATTGCCTTGGATTGGCAACAGTACCGGCAGGATAAATTCCTTTGGCAATGGCTGCATCAATATTAGCCTGTGTGTAGTTGTTTTTCTTATAAAACATACGTAACCGGGGATCTGCCTGTGCATACATAAAATCAACGGTAGCTTTAGGAGCCCTGAATTCATCAGGAGCCCAGTTACCGCCCGAGGTAAAACTTACATCAGCATAAAATACCCAGCCCTCTGCATTGCTTGTCATCAGGTTGCCTGCATCTGCAATTACTTCTTTAGCAATAGCGGTAGCTGTTGTTGCATCACGTTTCATTAAACGCATGGCCATTCTTAAACGAAGTGCCGAAGCTGCTTTTGCCCACATTGCAACATCACCATGATAGTACAAATCATTTTTACCCAGGCTTACCTGCGGTGTGGCAGGAGTTGCTTTTAATATACCTATCACTTCTTTAAGGCGTTTATCCCATAATGCATACAACTCCTGCTGTGATTCATATTTGGGTGTTAATGTGCCGCCATAACGTGCCTGAAAAGCCTCTGTATAAGCTAAACTTCCATTAATATCAGACACATAGAATGCGTAGTATATTTTAGGAATATCTGCGATCGCTTTTATCTGATCGTACTTTGCCTTTTCTGCATCGGGCAGTTTGCTTATAAGCACCTGCACATCGGTTAATACAGATCCAAGGGTAGGATAAAATACACCATATCTTGAATTAAAATTACCCACAGTTTTTAGTGTTACAGTTCCGTTACCTGCGTTTGCTGTGGACTGTTGTGTCCAGAACATGATACGACGGTAATTATCATAAAACTGTTCAAAATCCTGCCCGTGAGCCTGTATAGCAGTATTTAAGAATTGTTCTTCCGGCTTAATGGAATACAACACATTTGGATTTGTATTAAGTTCAACAAATGCTGACTTTTTACAACTACCGAACAACAGTGCAGTTGCTACAATAGTTAAGTATGAATATTTATAAAATTTCATTGTTATTAAAATTTAAATTATTAAAAGATACTTCCGGTAAATTAAAAACCAGCAAGCAATGATACAGCTATCTGACGTTGGTAAGGACCACCACCAGTTTCTGAAAAAGCTCCCGGACGGCTTGAGTAAATAGCTTCAGGATAGATATGATCTTTAGTTGTTGTATACAAATAAAGAATATTACGGCCTGATACATTTAAACGAAGTTTGCTGATCTTTAATTTACTGATTGCACTTTTTGGAAAATCGTACCCTACAGAAATTTCACGAAGTGCTACCCAGGTATTGTCAAAAACAGAGTACTCACGTATACCAGTACCCCAGCTTGCAATACCTTCATAATAATCCAATGCAGCTATTGGTTTTTTAAGCCCTTTGCTAACAGCATCTGCATAAGTTAATCCACTTACATCAACATTGTTTATAATGGTATTTTTTCCAAATACACCTTCGGGGATAATACCGTCATCATGCTGAGCACCATTTGCATCCGTATAGGTTATGCCACCATGAGAAGCATCACGGCCAAATAAAGTACTTTCATAATTTCCATATTCAGATCCATACTGGTGTGTTGTAGAAGCAATTTTTCCACCCACTTTTGCATCTACCTGAACGAACAAAGTAAAACTTTTATACCTTACTTCGTTGATATTACTCACCAGGTATTTTTCCATTGCTGAACCAAGAATTTTTTCTCCCTGTCCATAAGCACCGGAACGCCAGTAAGTACCATCCTGTTGTAATAATTTTTGATTTGTTTGTGGATCTCTTGCATAAGCATAAGAACTTACAATTGTACCAAAATCTTCTCCAACTCTTGCTACCGAACGAACATCATTTCCAAAAGCCAGATCAAGATCTGTACTGTTTACCCCAGGATAAAGTGATATGATTTTATTGCGGTTGCGTGTAAAGTTTATTGTAGTGGTCCATTCAAGATTCTTTGTACGAACGGGCACACCAGATAACAAAATTTCAACTCCTTTATTCTGAACATTACCTGCATTTATTACACGGCCGTCTATTCCACTTTCTACAGGTGCTCCCAATGATATTACTTCATTTCTGGTATTCTTTTTATATACTGCAGCATCTACTCTTAACCTGTTGTTAAGAAAACGCAGGTCAACACCAAATTCATATTCAGAAGCCCTCTTTGGTTTAAGATCAAGGTTACCAAGGCTGTTACTTTGAAAACCATAACGTGGAACCGAAGTGGCACCAATATCTGTATAGTTACCATTTAAAACATAGTTACCTGTTGAAGTGGTATAAATATCTGTTCCACCACCGGTAACACCATAGCTTGCTCTTAACTTACCAAAAGAAAGAAAGTCAAATTGTTTTTTATCTTTTAATAGTTCAGAAAATATCCATGACACACCTACTGAAGGATAGTTATAAGAATAATTGCCATGGCCATCAGGATATGTAAGTGTTGATGTCCAGTCGTTACGGAAACTGGCTGTAAGTGTCAACATTTCTTTCCAGGTAATGTCACCATAAGCATACAACGCATCCAGTCTGCTTTGAGGATATTTACCACTTTGGTTATTATCAACCTCAACAGCGTTTTTGGAATTGGAAAGTGCAAAAATATCTGGGTTCTTAAATCCACCACTGGTAGAAGCTTTCAACTGCGAACCGCCAAGACCACGCTGTGTTTCTCCACCAGCAGAAACGCTTAATTCCAAATCGCTGGTAAGTTTTCTGTTTGCAGATAATAATCCCTGCAATCGGCCATTTTTTTGATTGGAACTGTACAAACTATACCTGCCAAAATTATCACTTGCAAAGCCAGCTCCGTCGCCACGTTCTTTGTACTCCTGATTAATGTCAATACTGTTTACATTACCTCTCACCAACAGGCTTAACCAGGGTGTTATGTTAGCAGTTATATCAAGATTTGCAAGAAGACTATTTTCTTTTTGGCTAACATTTGTTTGGTAAATTCCCCACATATCATCTGTGATAGAGCCACGTAAATAGGGTGATTTTTTTGTGCGACCACCGTTAACGGGATCAATATAATTTGCAAAAAGGTTATCGATAGGAAAACTGCGTGAGTTGGAGTAGGCAAGCCTGTACAATAAACTTCCCTGGCCACCCTGCTGCATAGGATTTTTAGAATCAGATGCTGCATAGTTGATGGAGAAATCCATGTTGATTAATTTACCAACTTTTTGTGTTGCACGCAATGCAAAACTGTTTCTATCAAATTTGTTGGTTGAAACAATACCCGTTTGAGAAGTTTTTGTATAAGAAAAACGTACCGTTGTTTTATCATTACCACCTTCTACTGCTACATTGGTATTGTTTAGCAATCCGGTCTGGTAAAGCTCTTTCATATTATTAGGTTTGTAAGTACGGGTTACTCCATCAGCATCAACAATGGTTTGTCCGTTAAACTTAGGTCCAAAACTATAATAGGGAGCATAATCATCGTTAGGTATCATATCTTTTCCATCGGATGTTTTGGCAAAAGTTGGACTATTACCACCACCATATTCATTTTGAAAATCGGGAAGCCTGTACACCTGGTTCCAGGTTGTTGTGTGGTTAAGTGTTACTCCAAGCCCCGGACGTGCTTTTCCTTTTTTTGTGGTAATTAATATAACCCCATTCAATGCCTGAGATCCATACAAAGCACTTGCTGCAGATCCTTTTAAAACCGTCATGGTTTCATAATCATCCGGGTTAAGATTTTTTAACTGGTTACCAAAATCACGGTTATCGCCCCATGAATCTGCACCTGAAGTTCCTGGTTGTAACAGTACGCCATCTATTACAAACAGGGGCATTGTGTTACCGCTGATATTGGAATTGCCCCTGATGCGGATACGTGAACTTGAAGAAGGCCCACCTGCACCCTGGTTAATCATAACGCCGGATACTTTACCCTGCAATGAGTTTACTACATTAACTGTACCTGCACGGGCAAGTTCGTCACCTTTTACTTCCTGAATGGCGTAGGCTAATTTTTTGGTATTGGTTCTTGTACCAAAACCGGTAATTACCACTTCGTTAAGCCTGCCGGTTTCCGTTTGCAACTGAACAGCTATAAAATCATCTGTACCTACAGCCAATTCTTTTGCTTTATATCCAACACTCGTAAAAACTAAAATAGCATTTGTGTTTGGTACAGAAATTTTAAAATTTCCCTGGGCATCAGCTGCGGAAGTTGCTTTAGCTCCTTTTACATTAATGGAAACACCCGGAATTGTGTTTCCAGCACTATCCCTGACTGAGCCAGTAATAGTTTTCTTTTGTTGCCCTATAGCAATACTGCTCCATATACATAAAGATATAAGCAGCAGTAAATAGGTGATTGTTTTTTTCATTGCCTTTGTTTTAGTTTGGTTATTAAAAAAAATAAAAACATGCCCTGCTATGGCGAAAAGCCTGGCCATTTTTATACGATATAAATTCTGTTAATTTTTACTTACTTTAAACTGCTCATAATTTTCCATTAACAACGCTGCTGCGCCAATTAATTCAGCATCAATACCCAATTTGGAAATTTCAATACTGGTACTCTGAAAAAGCCTGTGAATGCAGTGTTCATTTAATGATTGCTGAATGGGTGCCTGCCATATTTGCCCGGCAGAAGCTCCCCTGCCACTAAGAATTATTTTGTTTGGGTTTAAAAGATGTATCAAAATTGCTACCCCTTTGCCAATGTTATAGCCGGCTTTTGAAAAAAGTTCTATTGCAAACTGGTCTCCTTCCTTTACTGCTTTAATAATTGCATCACAAGCCAGTTCCGGATCATGAAGTGGTAATGAACTTAGTTTTGAAAGACGACCGGCATTTATTCCCTCTCTTGCTTTTTCTATAATTAGCAATAAAGAAGTTTCGGTTTCAAGGCAGCCGGCTTTTCCACACCAACATAATTTACCATTTAAAAAAATTGGTATGTGGCTAAATTCACCCGCAAACCCTTCGTGCCCTCTATAAAGTTTACCGTTAAGAATCAGCCCAAGTCCAATGCCCCACCCAATATTAATAACCATCGTGTTTCTATCTCCTTTAGCTGCACCAAACCGGAGTTCTGCTAATGCTATCAGACTTGAATCATTGTCAATAGACACAGGTAAACCTATTTGTGCCGTAATATGCTTTGTAATACTTTTATTATCAGGCAAGTTTAAAAACGAATAATTAATCCCTTTTTCAACATCTACAAAACCGGGCATACCTATGCCTATACCAATAAATTTTTCTTTTGGGATGCCGGATAATTCAATAACATTGGCTATTTTATCTATCAATACCTGAACTGCCTCCGGGTTGTTAGTCAATGGCAAAACAATTTTTTCTATCGGAAAAATAAAATTGTTTTGCATGTCCATGATGGCAATTTTAGTTACAAATTGATCCATGGCCACCGAAACTAAATACATTACATTTTTTTGAAGGGAATAGGTTAAAGGCCTTCTACCACCGGTGGAAGCGGCATATCCTGTATCTGTTACCAAATTTTCTGTCACCAGTTCTTCAAGAATCTTTTGTGTTACCGGGAAACTCTTATCTATTTTAAAACACAGGTCTGCACAGGAAAGCGTATCCCCGAAATACAACTCTTTTAGTATTCTATTCTTAAATAATTTTTTCTTTTCAGTCATCCTAAAGTTTCATAAAATTGACTTAATCTTTTTAATTTAAAAATGAAGATATAGAAACTTATTAAATTATTAAAGAAGTTTTAACTTTTTTTTATAAAGTTTCGTAATTATATACAAATAGTTACGTAACGTATATTAAAAAATGTCAATAAAATAAGTAAGGCAGTGTTTTTTGTATAAATGAATTGGTATACAACCAATATTTAAACAGGAGTTGAATACTGTTTAAGGCAAATAATAAAATTGAAAAAGAAGAGGGCACTTCAATTAATCATAATTTTTAGATGTAGCAACCGCCTATGGCATTACATTAAAATAACTAAAATTAAGTTGACTGGAGTTGCAATGGTGGATAAAGCAACCTTTAAGTTAGATGGTTGTTTGCTTAATACTATTTACGAAATACATTTTCATCATTCCCCTGTTTTTAACTTCAATTTCTCCCCTGTAATCACAATCAAATGTATCTTTAATTAACTCATAGGTATTTGCAGAAATATTAATTTTTCCCGGCTCCGAATTGGATTCCATACGGGAAGCTATGTTTACGGTATCTCCCCAAATATCGTATGAAAATTTTCTGCTGCCAACCACTCCGGCTACAACCGGGCCGGTATTAATACCTATCCGGATGTCGAACCGAATTTCATTATCACTATGCATTTTTTTAGACTCATTTACAAAGTCAGCAATTTCAAAAGCAGCCTTTACCATTTTATGCGCATGATCTTCTGTAGCGAAAGGTAAGCCCCCTGCACACATATAAGCATCCCCCACCGTTTTTATTTTTTCCAAATCGTACTTGCCCATTATTTCATCAAATTTTGAGAAATAGAAATCAACACTCTCAACCAATTTTTCAGGCGATAAATTTTCTGCATACTGTGTAAACCCTTTAAAGTCTGTAAACAATACAGTTACAGATTCAAACTTTTTGGCCAGTACCTTACCATTTTCTTTTAGTTCGTGGGCTGTTTCTGCAGGAAGAATATTTAGCAACAGGTTATCAGACCGGCTCTTTTCTTTTTCAATAATTTTATTGGTTGCTTTTATAAAATTATAGCGCCGGTACAATCCAATTGCCATTATAAAAATAAGTACCAATGCTATAACAGTTGCTATAACAATAATCTGCTGGTTTCTTTTTTGCTGATGGAGTAAATCCACTTCTACCTGCTTTTGAGACACTTCATAATCTGTTCGCAAATCGGCCATGGACTGTACAGATTTTATATTGTTTACACTATCCCTGTATGCAATATGATCCTTAAAATATCTGAAAGATTCGCTGATGTTGCCGCCCTTATAATATAGATCTGACAATTTAAGATTGGCGTTACTGATCTGTTCTTTCAATTCATACTTCTGTGCAAGTTGTAAACTTCGTTTGGCATAATTCATAGCCTTTTGCCCATCTCCTTTTTCAAGATAAATATCAGACATAGAAATAAGATAAACACAAATAGGATAATAATCCTGCGATTGTTCAAGTATTCGGATTGCTTCATTGATATTTTTTTCTGCCAAATTGCCTTGCCCAATATTGGCATATACCATTCCTATATTGCCGAGGCTGTAGGCCTTGCCAGTTAGGTAATTGACCTTTTCAAATAATACCCCTGATTCTCTAAAATAATAAAGAGCTGAATCAAAATTTTTGTTTTTTAGAAAAGCATCGCCGGCGTTTGAAATAATAGATGCCAATGCTACTGAGTCGCTGGATTTTCGCAAAGTACCAATTGCCTTATTGTAATAAAGCATTGCATTCTTATGATTATTGGAGATTACATAAATGTCGGCAATAGAACCGTATGCACTTCCCTCCTGTGGAATTAAATTTTCTTTCTTTGCGACTTCCGCACTCTTGAAAAAAGCAGATACCGCTTCATCTAAATCTCCTAACAGTCTTTTTGCATTACCCTTTTGATAGTAACCATGACATATATATGTATTATTGCCACTTTCTCGTGATAGTTTTATCAATTCCTCCGCATACTGTAAAGCTAATTTGTAGTTATTACTTTCATTAAAAGAAAGGTTCCTGAGTAATTCTAATTTTGCTACATCTTTCAATTTATTTTGGTGATAAATCTTTGCAAGACTATCTGCAACCCGTTGGTCCTGGGCTGAAACTATATAGAAAAAAAAGCAAAAAAAGCCTGTCAGTAAATAACAGGCAATTCTTTTAAAAAACCTCATTCCGATTTTGGATTAACTTTAATTATTGGGTCGTAAGTATAAACTGGCGGATTATGATTAAGCCAGTATGCTGTAGCGTTGGCCCATAGTATGGAGTATGCTTCTTCAGTTTCTGAGGTAAAGGAAGGATTGATTGTTCCCTGCCAGGTAGAAGAGTTTGCAAGTTGTGCAGGATTGGGGTCGAATACATCATGGTTGGGTCCTGGCTTTTCAACGATATTTGTAATTGCTGTTACCCCAGAAGTGGGTGCTATTACCCATTGAACTATATCTCCGGGACTAACATTAAGAACACCATCTGGTGATAAAGTTAAATTACCTGTTGCTGGATCACAGCCAGTGATTGTGATTGTCCAAGTTGTTGCCATTGTTGTAGATTTTTGATTTGGGGTTTATATTAGTGTGTTAAGTTGCTTTATATTTTGTGAGATGAACTTTACTATCGGTTACTTTTTATTTATGATAAATCAAATGTTTTAACATACAAACCAACTGCTACTACGTATTCAATAAATTTTAGCCTTTTCGTAAGAATTTTAAAAACTAGAAGTTCTCTTTTTTGGGTAAAAGAAAAAAATGTGAAGGGATAATTTATTTGTAATATAAATAAATAGTTTGAAAGAACAACTATATTTCTGTAAGTAAATTCCTTTGCAAGCAGGCTTTTAGTTTAACGCAGACAAAAGGTTTCATTCTATATCCCGGCAAATAAAAAATCTGCCCAAAAAGATATTTCGATTTTTTTTTGTAACTAGTGCAAGATGGAAATGAAAAATATTTTTGACAGCAAGGTTATTGATAAGGCAATTGAAAAAGGAATTAATCATCTTTTGTCACAAAATGTAAACGGTCAGTGGAGAGGTTTTCCTACACTGGCAGGGGAGTCGGATATTTGGGTGACCGGTTTCGTTCTTGCTCATATTTATAATCTTTGCAAACAACAGGATGCTATTAAGGAATCACAAAAATTTTTATTAAGGTCACGTCATTCTTCTGGTGGCTGGTCATATAGTGCCCAGGTACCTCCTGATGCAGATTCAACTGCATGGTGTTTAATGGCACTGCATGCATGTAAAGAATTATCAGGTGTAGAGCTGGAGAAGGCTACAACATTTTTATGGACACACTTTAATAGTCCGGGCGTTTCAACTTATGAAATTAACTCCGGCATTCGTGAATTTATTGCGGCACCCGATAATGAAACCATTGCCGGTTGGACAAGTATTCATCCGGATGTTTCCATTGCAGCTGTTTTGGCAGATAAGGAAAATGAAGCAGCAACGGGAATATTAAACTGGCTAAGAAACCTGCAAACAGATACAGGGTTCTTCCATGCTTATTGGTGGCGGGGCCCACATTATACCACTACCCTTTTATTGCGTGCACTCACACAACTAAAACTTCAGTTGCCTTTTGAACGGGCAACAAAGATTGCACAAGCACTTGCTCATGCGCAACTTTTAGATGGTGGATTTGGTCTTGATTCTTCAACGAACAAAAATTCTTTTACAACAGCACTTGCACTGGAATCATTTACTCATTTATCATACCTGGGCCAAGCTAAGGAAAGAGCCAACTGCGGTAATGCATTGCTTAACTTACAAAATGAAAATGGAGGTTGGTCCGGTGATTATATACTGCGCATTCCGGCACCATTTGTAATTGACCCCAACCAGGTAGAATCCTGGAGCTGTGCTCATGGAGGAGGTAATTGTTTTATAGAAGATAAAGAGGGCATATTTGCTACCGCAATGGCATGTTATGCACTTGCTTTGTGGAGACAAACAGAATTACAAAAAGATGTACCAAATGAAGAACCTTTTTGTGAATTACCCGCTACTGAAAGGAATAATAAAAACTACCTCTAAAAAACAATACACTTTAATGGATTGGCATAATCATTTTGAAGAGATTTTTTTTAAAACCTGGCATAAGGCGGGCTTACCAGATCATGAGGATGTTAAAATAGAAAATATTGAAACGAAGGAGTTTAGTAATTTCAATAACGACTGGATAATTGATGCCCCTAATATTCCTCCTGGCTTACAAACTTACCAGCTTCAATCTGTTTATGGATTTGGTGTAATGGTTGGTGTAATGTTTAGCCAAATGCTTGGTTTGGATGCAACTCAAACAAAACATGCATCAGACTGGTGTGGGCGTTTTAATTTAGGCATCAGCCTTTTTGATTATATATGTGATGAATTGGAAGGAGTAAATAATGTTGTTTCTCTAAAAGTATTTCAGCCCTTTACCAAAATAAATTATTCCGATAACCATTCTCTTACACATGCGGAGGAATTACTAAGTAAGCTGGCCGGCAGTGTACTGAATGATATAAAAAAAACTGCTGCAAACAAAGAGGGTGTTCATAAAACAGATGCGCTTTTTAAACTGATGAAGCAACTATTTGAAGCGCAGGATTTTGTTTCAAAAACAGGGTTGTCTGCTGATGCAGATTTGCCTAAAATAAAAAAAGCACTTTATTCTAAATCGGCGGAACCTTTTAGGCTGATGGCTGAATATACCGCCTGCATGGCTGATGCGAATAATCCATTACTTTTAAAAAATGCCCGTTGTATTGGAAAAGCTATCGGATACTGTTATTGGATAATTGATGATGCAAAGGATGTGTGGTGTGATCTTGAGGCAGGGCAGTGGAATTTATTTTTACAGCTGGCTGCTTCAGAAGATCCCCTGATTTTTGCAAAAGACAGGGATGCATTTACGAAGAGCCGTTTAATACATATTTGGGAGCATTCCAATCATGCACAAAAAATATCAACCCAAATTATTAAAAGACTGGTTGATGCAAAACTGCAACTTGGGCTGTCTAAAAAAGTTGAAAATAATTCGATGGGGCTTGTAGCTGCTTCTTTGTGGCAATGGTTTCATTACTAACTAAATAGTGTTCAACATTTGTTAAGGGCAATTTCGGCCTCCGCTTTTTTGTTACTATAAAACAATGGAAGTATTTTAAATTCAACAATATTGTATTTTTATAGCTTTTAAAAACAGTCAACAAATTAGTTGCGCTGTTCTCTTTTAAATTATTCATACAGTGTGTGCTGTAAATTTTAATTATATGCTTTTACAAAAAAAATCCCTTCTTTCAGTTTGCATTTTTTTTCTTTATAATATGCTGCTGGCACAAACACCTGCTATATACAGGCAAACGACTGCATCAACTGATGCCAGGGTAAATGATTTGTTAGGCAAACTTACGCTACCTGAAAAAATTGCTATGCTTGGCAACAACAGTCCGGCAATTGAGCGATTAAAAATTCCAGCGTATAACTGGTGGAACGAAGGACTGCATGGCGTTGCAAGAGCCGGTGAAGCAACCATTTTTCCACAGGCAATTGGTATGGCTGCCAGTTTTAATGATGTATTGTTGAAAGAAGTAGCATCGGCTGTATCAACCGAAGCAAGGGCAAAATACAATTTAGCTGCCAGCATGAACCGTCACCTGTGGTACATGGGGCTCAGTTTTTGGTCGCCCAATATTAATATTTTCAGAGACCCCCGATGGGGAAGAGGACAGGAAACTTATGGCGAAGATCCTTTTCTTACTTCGCAAATGGGTACCGCTTATGTAACCGGTTTGCAGGGCAATAACAAGTTGTATTTAAAAACTTCGGCCTGTGCCAAACACCTTGCTGTACACAGTGGGCCCGAAGCAGGCCGCCATGGTTTTAATGCCATAGTAAGTGAAAAAGATCTTCGGGAAACCTACCTGTTTTCTTTTAAAAAATTGGTTGATGCTGGTGTAGAATCGGTGATGTGTGCTTACAACCGCATCAACAATGAACCTTGTTGCACAGGGCCAAATTTGTTACAACATATTTTACGAAATGAATGGGGATTTAAAGGACAAATAGTAACAGATTGCGGCGCATTGGATGATATTATTACAGGGCATAAAATGATTAACAGCAGGGAAGAACTGGCGGCCGCGGCAATAAAAGCAGGCATTAACCTTGAGTGCGGCGGCGTTCTGCAAACCGAAGTGATGAATGCGATTAACAAAGGATTGATTGGTGAGGCCGATGTTAACAAGGCACTAACCGGCACTTTGCGTACACAGATAAAACTGGGCTTTTTTGATGACAACAAACTAAGCCCTTACAGCAGGTTTGGTGCAGATAGTGTTCATAATAATTTTCATGTTGCGCTTGCGAGAAAAATGGCACAGCAAAGCATGGTGCTTTTAAAAAACAATGGGGTGTTACCACTCCAAAAAAATAAGTATTCATCCATAATGGTAACAGGTGCTAACTCAGCTTCTATAGAAGCCATGGTTGGTAATTACCATGGCCTTTCAGGCGATATTGTTACGATTGCAGAAGGGATTGCCAAGGCCGCAGGTCCTGCAACGGCTGTACAATATGACCAGGGAAGTGATTACACAGACACGGTACATTTTGGCGGCATATGGGCAGCACAAAACAGCGATCTCACCATTGCGGTAGTTGGTTTAACGCCTTTGCTGGAAGGAGAAGAAGGTGATGCTTTTCTTTCTGCTTCGGGTGGCGACAGAGCCACTTTAAGTTTACCACGTTCACATATTTTATTTTTAAAAAAATTGCGAGCAGCCCATAACAAACCTATTATTGTAGTGGTTAATGCAGGCAGCAATGTTGATATCGCGGCCATTGAACCATATGCAGATGCCATTATCCTGGCCTGGTATCCTGGCGAACAGGGTGGCAATGCACTTGCAGATATTGTATTTGGAAAAATTTCGCCTTCTGGTCGGTTACCTGTTAGTTTTTATTCTTCTTTAAATGATCTCCCTGATTATACAAATTACAGTATGCAGGGAAGAACTTACCGTTATTTTAAAGGTGCTTTGCAATATCCTTTTGGCTTCGGGTTAAGTTATACCAGTTTTGCGTATACGTGGAATAAACAACCACAAACAACCTATGCACCCAATGAAACAATTGAGTTTTCAGTAGCTGTTGAAAATACAGGATTAATGGATGGAGACGAAGTTGTGCAGGCCTACATCGAATATCCTGAAATAAATGGAATGCCATTAAAAGAATTAAAAGCTTTTAAAAAAGTAACTATAAAAAAGAGCGGTAAATTAAACGTAGCATTAAGCATTCCTGTAAGCGAATTAAAAAAGTGGGATACAGTAGGTAATGCCTGGAAATTATATCCCGGCAATTACACCCTTTGTTTGGGAAAGAATGCCAATGATTATTTACTAAAGAAAAAATTTACGATCAATTAGGGATTGAGGAAAGAAATAAAAAAGCCTTTAAAAGCTTTGCAGTATTACTTTTAAAGGCTTTTTTTGGTGCCCAGAACAGGATTCGAACCTGCACATCCTTGCGAACGCTGCCACCTGAAGGCAGTGCGTCTACCAATTTCGCCATCTGGGCAACTAAGGTGAGGTTTATGGTTTTAAAACAATTATTGGATTGCAAATATAATTGAAGCTGACAAACTTTCAACCATCAACCTTCAACTTTCAACCATCAACTTATTTACATTACACCGAAACATTAAAATCTCTCAAAGCATCATTTAAGCTTGTTTTTAAATCGGTAGAAGGTTTGCGTTGCCCAATAATTAATGCGCAGCCAACACCATATTCACCGGCGGGAAATTTTTTGTTATAGGTACCGGGTATTACCACACTTCTTGCGGGCACAATACCTTTGGTTTCTACAGGTTCGCTTCCGCTAACATCAATTATTTTTGTTGACATCGTTAATACAACATTTGCACCAAGTACTGCCTCTTTTTCAACTCTTACCCCTTCTACCACAATGCACCTGCTGCCAATAAAACAACCGTCTTCAATAATTACGGGAGCTGCCTGCAATGGCTCTAAAACGCCGCCAATTCCAACGCCGCCACTAAGGTGTACGCCTTTGCCAATTTGCGCACAACTACCTACCGTTGCCCATGTATCAACCATTGTTCCCTCATCTACATAAGCTCCAATATTTACATAACTTGGCATCAATACTACATTCTTTGCAAGGTAAGCACCATATCTTGCCACTGCATGCGGAACGGCCCTGACTCCCAGTGCCGCATACCCGCTTTTTAATTTCATTTTATCATAAAATTCAAAAGGAGGCAGATTATAAGTTTGCATTTGCTGTATGCCAAAATACATCAAAATCCCTTGTTTCACCCATTCATTTACCTGCCAGCCCTGTTCTGTTGGCTCTGCTGTTCTAAGCCTGCCTTTGTCAACTTCTTCAATCACAGTTCTAACTGCATCTGCATAATTACCGTCTTTCAACAGCTCCCTGTTTGCCCAAGCTGTTTGTATCAATTCCTTTAGTTCCATTGTTATTTATATTTTTTTAAAAAATTGATTTTACAATAGTTTGATTTCCCTCTTAAAAAGTGTAAGTAGTAATTCTACTATTCAAAGTACTACTATAACACCTGCTTTTTATTTGCTTTATTGGGTTGCGCAAGATACAAAAAGAATAAAAGGAACAATGTTGATTTTTGAAATCTGTCCATTCTTTTTATAAAAGCTGGCCTCTATAGCTTAAAATGGTTTTATATAACTTGCAGTAATAATTATAAGTGTAGCAATAATATGAAGATAGGGTACGATGGCAAAAGAGCTTTTCAAAACAAAACGGGATTAGGAAATTATATCCGCTCGCTAATGGCGATTTTAACGGAGCAATATCCACAACATCGCTACACGCTATTTGCTCCAAAACAAACTGATTTATTTAATGTACACACATTTAAAAACGTAGATGCTGTTTTTCCCGAAACGTTTATTGGCAAAACTTTCCCAGGATGGTGGCGTAGAAACGGGATGATTAAATCCATTGCTAAGTCAGGGTTGGATATTTACCATGGTGTAAGCAATGAGTTACCTTTGCATATTGAACGAACGGGCGTAAAAACGGTGGTTACCGTACACGATATTATTTTTGAACGTTTTCCGGAAACGTACAATTTTGATGAACGTTATGTTCACCGCTGGAAGATTAAGCAGGCTTGCAAAGTTGCTGATGCAGTAATCGCTATCAGCAAACAAACCAAAAATGACCTCATTAATTTTTACCATGTTCCGGAAAATAAAATATTTATAAGTTACCAAAGTTGTAATCCAATATTTCAGCAAACGATCAGCAATGAAGAAAAAGCCATTGTTAAAAAAAGATATCAGTTACCAGATACTTATTTTTTATTTGTGAGCTCCATTGCCCCAAGAAAAAACCTGATCGCAGTTTGCAAAGCACTGCTTTTACTTAAAGAAAAAACAAGTATTCCCCTGGTAGTAATTGGAAACGGCAAAAAGGAAAAAGAAGAAGTTAAACAATTTATGCAGGCCAACAATATTTCCGACAGACTAGTCCTGCTAAATGAATTGCCGGCCTCGAAAGAAATTTCATTTACAACTGCAGCTGATTTTCCTGCCATTTACCAACAGGCACTGGCACTGATTTACCCTTCTATTTTTGAAGGCTTTGGTGCCCCGCTGCTCGAAGCACTGTGGAGTGGTCTCCCTGTGATAAGCAGCAATACCAGCAGTCTTCCTGAAGTTGGAGGCGATGCGGCTTTATATTTTGCTCCCACTGATTATGAATTATTAGCCCAACACATGTTGAGTATAGCCGTAAACAAACAGCTTGCAACTGACCTTCGGAACAAAGGATTTGAGCAGGCCCAACTTTTTACAATAAAAAAATATGCTGATAGCATTATGAATGTTTATCATCAAATTATATGATTGATTATTTAAACGATATTGAAAAATGCCTGGAGGTATTACAAAACGGTGGCATTATTTTATACCCAACTGATACCATTTGGGGGCTTGGTTGTGATGCTACCAGTGAAGCCGCAGTTGCAAAAATTTACAAGCTTAAAAAAAGAGCAGAAGAAAAAAGTATGATTGTTTTATTAGCGGCAGATAAAGATCTGATTCAATACATTACACAGCCCGATTTGTCTGCACTTGATTATTTACATACTACTACAAAACCTACCACAGTAATTTACGATGGCGCAACCGGGCTTGCTGAAAATGTAATTAATAAAGATGGAACAGTTGCGATACGAATTACAAAGGATGCATTTTGTAAACACCTTATTAAAAGATTTAAAAAACCCATTGTATCTACATCTGCTAATGTTAGTGGTGATACATCACCAACTCAATTTTCTTTTATAACTGATGAAATAAAAAACGGTGTTGACTATATAGTTCAACACCGTCAAAATGATTTAACACCGGCTGCTCCATCGGCCATTATAAGATGGAACAAAGATGGAACAATAGCTGTAATCAGATACTAATTACAAAATTGCAATTCCTACACCCACCTGAAAACTCTGGCTCTTCCACTTATCTTTATTATCAATATCGTTTATGTTAGAAAGACCAATTGCATAGCGGCCGTAAATTCTAAATGCAGCCAGTTTAAACTGTACACCTCCAAGCATGCTAAAATCGCCTCTTTTAAAAGCGTCTTTACCGTTTTCCAACAGATTTTTATTCTGTTCAAGCAGCAATCCAAATTGTGGCCCAGCCTGTAATACAAAAAACTTGTTAACCTTAAAATCCAATAAAATAGGAATACTTAAATAACTCAACTTTATGTTAGACAGATTGCTTGCAGATAAATTGGTGTAAATTTTACGAAAGTTATTGCTTGTATCTGTGTTTATCTGGTTAAATAAAACTTCCGGCTGTATAGCCCATCGCTTTCCCAATCCAATTTCTGAAAACGCACCAAGGTGGTAACCATAAGTAAACTGCTCATTAAAAGACTGCCCTGAAAGTTTGTTAATGTTTGCACCACCTTTTACACCAAGGTGAAAACTTTGAGAACGGGCGGTTGAAAATATCAAGACCGCTAAAACGAGGGATAGGAGTTTCATTTTCATACATTTAAATTTTAGTTAGATTTGAAATAGCCAACAATATGCCAATCACTTTTTGTTATAGATAATTATTTGTTAATGAACAATCATTGCAGCGCATATCGCAACGTTAAAGTAAAATAACTGGAAAATCTTTTGTCTTCAGTTGAAGGTAAATAATAATCAAAATATGCCTGCGGTTCTATGGTAAAATTACCGGTAGCATAACTTGCATCCAAACTAAGCCCCATTGATTCAGGCTCAAATTTTGTAACATCAAGCTTTGGTAACCTGCCCCTTTTATTTAAAAAATTAGCAAGATTTACAGCATTTGTTTTGTGCTTAATAGCAGTTTTAGTTTGGCCGATATTCATCATTATTGCAGGCGTAAAAAGTATACCATCATTTTTATTGAAAACCTGTTGCCACTTAAACTCATGCGATATGGAAGGAATAAGAGAAAACGATTTTACCTTATTGGTAGTTGAATCATACAATCTTAAAATTCGTTTTACATCTCCATAAATACCTGTAGAATAACCTACAGCAAAACCTGGTCTTATCCATGTTTTTTTATAACTAACCGACGTATAGAAATCGTTTTGAATGGGAGAAGCGTAAGGAGAAAAATTGTCGTCTACAAAATAATGTGTGTAGGCAAATGCAAATTCAATATTATCATTTTCGGGTAATTCGTAACCGGGAGAAATTGAATACTGACTGAAGCCAAAACCTTTTTTATCATCATTTAGTAAATTGGCACCGGCAATAAAATACAAACCACTTTTGTGATGGTAGACTACCGATGGCGAAAAAATAATTGTATTAACCGGCGTTAATTTAGAATTAAGTGCGTTGTTTCGAACATTGAATATTCTATTACCAATTCCTACATCGAAGCTAAAATAACTAGACGCTTTTTCTGAATCTGATAAAATATCCAGGAGGTCCTTCATTAATTCCAATGAATCCTTGGTATCGGCAACTTTACCAGATTTTATTTGAGCATAATTTTTTAGCGAAAAGGAAAATAACAAAAGAACCGATAGTAAAAAAAATTTCATCATTTGATGTAGGTAGTATTTAAGGCCATTTTGACTTTGAAAAATAAATTTAGTTTAACCATCACCAATAAATTTCATTTTATAAGTATTGGCACTGAATGCTAAACGCCCTGTATTTGATTTAATTGCTATTAAGTTGCCTAAAACCCCTACATTTGCGAAATTATTTATAACGAGTATTGCATGAAATGCCCGACAGGCTGTTGAATTTAGGATTTACTTTAACTTTTAAACATAGTATTTAAGTAGCGTAACAACAGGCAAATAGCATATCATGTAAACACAAACAAAATTTACATGAATGCATTTGAAGCCTTAGGCTTAAACGAACAATTAGTACAAGCTATTTCAGATTTGGGTTTTGACACCCCTACTCCAATACAGGAACAAGCTATCCCAATTTTATTATCAGGCACCACAGATTTTGTGGGTTTAGCACAAACAGGAACGGGCAAAACTGCCGCCTTCGGTCTTCCATTATTACACCTTATCAATATTTCTGAAAGACATCCTCAGGCATTAATTGTTTGTCCTACCAGAGAATTGTGTTTACAAATTACCAATGACCTTGCCACTTATACAAAACATACCAAAGGTCTTTTTACAGAAGCAGTGTATGGTGGAGCCTCTATCACCATGCAAATAAGAAATTTAAAAAGAGGTGTTCATATAGTTGTGGCCACTCCAGGAAGGTTAATTGACCTTATTGAACGCAAGGCCATAGATCTGCAAAAAGTTAAGTATGTGGTATTAGATGAAGCAGATGAAATGTTGAACATGGGATTTAGAGATGATATTGATTTTGTTCTAAAAAATACCATTAACAGAGAAAGTATTTGGTTATTTAGTGCTACCATGCCGCCAGAAGTAAGAGCCATTGCTAAAAACTTCATGACTTCTCCCAAAGAAATTACAGTTGGTAAAAAGAATAGTGGCAATGTAAATATTGATCACCAGTTTTTTATAGTTGCAGCGCACCAGCGTTACGAAACATTAAAACGATATATTGATTTTAACCCCGGCATGTATGGCATCATTTTTACCCGTACCAAATTAGATGCACAGGATATTGCTGAAAAATTAGTGAGAGAAGGATATGAAATTGAGGCGCTGCACGGCGATCTTACACAGCAACAAAGAGATAAAGTGATGGGGCGTTTTCGCCAAAAACATTTGCAGTTATTAATTGCTACAGATGTTGCCGCAAGAGGAATTGATGTGGATGGAATAACTCATGTAATAAATTATGAATTGCCTGATGATATGGAAGTATATACCCACAGAAGTGGTCGTACGGCAAGAGCTGGTAAAACAGGTATCTGTATTTCTATTTGCCATAGCAGAGAAAGTTATAAGATAAAACAACTGGAAAGAATGGTAAATGCACAGTTTCATAAACTGGATGTTCCAAGCGGTAAAGATGTATGCCGCAAGCAATTTTTTCATTTTATGGATAAATTAATGCAGGCCGATATTTCGAACGGCGATTATGAGACTTACATGGCTGATTTGCAGGAGAAATTTAAAGAGGTTAGCAAAGAAGAAGTGTTACAAAGAGTTGCTGCTTTAGAATTTAATCATTTTTTAAAGTACTATGAAAACGCCCAGGATTTAAATTCAAATTTAAGAGGTTCTGACATTCGTGGTGGTGATAGAAGAGATGCAGGTAACAGGGAAAGCGGTAACAGAGATGGCAGCAGAAGAGAAAGAGGTAATTTTCAACATGACAACGGCTATACAAGACTATTTGTAAACCTCGGCACAAAAGATGGTTTTTATAAAGCAAGTTTTTTACAATTTATATTAGATGAAAGCAATCTGAATAAAGAGGTATTGGGCCGAATTGATATGAAAGAAATGAATAGTTGGGTGGAAGTTGATAAAGCAGCTTCTGCACAAATGATCAAAAGTATTGATGGTAAAAAGCACAATGGAAGGCAGGTTAGAATGAATGAAGCTGACGGTGGTTTTAAAAGGCCAACAGATGAAGGAAGGAATGAAGGACCAAGGCAAGAGGGAAGAAAACGCATACCCATTAGAGATAAAAGATAATTATTTATAAAGACAAAAAGGCAAATGCCGGACTAATACTCCGGCATTTTTTATTACCATTTTGTGTGGCGGATTTACTAGCATTAGAAAAATGAATTATATAAATACCCCCTTTGCCACTAAATACTTTCCATCAAAAACATTAATATTCCCGAAGTGATTTTGTCAGCAACTTGAATTATTAACAATTAGTATTACAACTGTATAAAAATTAGATTCAAATAATCCTGCAACTTACTTTTATTAAAATTTCTCTACTATCTTTATTAATAAAATTAGCTGCTTCCTTATATTTTGTTGTAGTTATATCCAATATCTTTCGAATTCCGCACTTGTTATTTCTATTACACAAACAGGTTCTTAAATAAAATAATCAAGTTCTTTTTTAACCCATTATTCGTTAAACAAAAAATTATTATGACAAATTTTTCCTTGCAGGGAATTCCTTCGACAACAAAATTCTTCTTACCTGTAATAATGTTGTTTTTATTTGTACCATTCAGTTCCAAAGCTCAAAGTAGAAATTTTGGTTTTGTATTTTCCGAAAACATGCACGGTAGCACCGCTCTTTTTGGTAATACTTTAATGAATGCAGTAAATGCAGATGGTATTACACCTAATCTTACCTACATGAACGGCAATAGTGCAAATGGCTATAGTCTATATGATAATGGTGGTCTTGGAACAACACCAACTAATATGCAATACGTGGATATCGATGGAAGTACTGGAGATGGTGCTGGTACAAGAAATTCGTCTTCTTCTGACCTGTCTTTACCAGCAGGTACCAATACAATTCGATTAGCCCGGTTGTATTGGGGCGGCAGAGCTTTGACTTCCCAATTTGATATGTCGCTGCCTTCAAACCAAACAATAAAAATAAGAAAAGGTACAACTGGTGCTTACCAGGAATATGCAGCAGCACTAATTAATAAATATGTTTCTAATACGGGGTTACCCACCGAATATTGCCATTACCAGGCTTTTGTTGATATTACAGATTTAATAAAACAACAGGGAGAAGGAACTTACACGGTAGGCAATGGCGCTTTTTCGACTGGGCCTATTGATGATTTTGGTAATTATGGGGGCTGGGGTATAATGATAGTTTATGAAAACCCGGCTTTGGATTTCAATAGTGTGAGGGTGTATGATGGCTATCAGCAAGTATATGCCGGGGGAGGCGTAACTGCAAACACCATTACGTTAACCGGCTTAAATGTTCCTTCAGCAGGGTTAGCTTCATCCGAAGCTAAAATTGGAATATTGGGCTGGGAAGGTGATGCAAGATATAATGGAGACTCTTTAAAAATTAATAATATTGGGTTTAGCAATGCCCTTAATCCAATAGATAATCCCTGGAATGGTACTATCACAAATAATGGTGTTCATGTAACAACCAAAAATCCCAACTATACAGATCAAATGAGTGTTGATATTGACCAGGCGGACATTGGTACGGGATATGGTATATTACCGGATGCTTCAACGATTACGCTTCGGTTAGCCACTGCTGATGATCAATACTTTTGTGGTGTAGTTGCCTGTGTGGTTAAAATGAAAGACCCTGCCGTTATAAAACTTACCAAAACAGTTGCTGATGCAAACAATAGTAATGCAGTAGAGGCCGGCGAAATATTAACGTACACATTAAAAGGTAAAAATATTGGGGCAGCAAATGCTACTTCCATAATACTCGCAGACACTTTACCTTCTACTGTTACTTATCGAAGTAGCTCATTAACCGTCAATTACAGCCCTGGAATAATTGCAGGAATCAAAACCGATGCCTTGAGTGATGATGTTGCAGAATATTCGGCAGCCAATAAAACGGTAACATTTAGATTGGGTACAGGAGCTAATGCTGTTAATGGTGGTGTGTTGGCTCCATTGGATTCATTTATAGTTCAATTTCAGGTTACTGTAAATACTCCGTCAACCGGAAATGTTCCACCCATTATTAATGTTGGCCGTCTTACTGCCATCTCTTCTTCGATAAATTATGTAGATGATGCTACAGCCTCCATGAATGCAGGCAGTGGTATTGTTCTTCCTGTTATTTTAACTTCATTTACAGCAAATTTGTTGGAAAATAATAAGGTTAAA
Source organism: Ferruginibacter sp. (assembly GCA_025352625.1). Classification (GTDB taxonomy): domain Bacteria; phylum Bacteroidota; class Bacteroidia; order Chitinophagales; family Chitinophagaceae; genus Ferruginibacter. The sequence goes on along the minus strand of JANXSR010000366.1, from coordinate 5,261 downwards.
ATAGCATGGACTACTTCAATGGAATTAAACAGCAGCAGGTTCGATATTGAACGCAGTACAGATGGAGTTAGTTTTAAAACGGTTGCATCTAAATCTGCCAGTGGAAATTCATCAATACCAGTTAACTATTTTATAACCGATGATGTAAGTTCCGTTACTGCCACTATTGTTTACTATCGTTTAAAGCAAATTGATATGGATGAAAGAGCCAGTATTTCAAAAGTTGTACCGGTTAAACTGAAAAAAAATATTGGAAAATTCGTAGTTTCTCCAAATCCATTCCGTAAAAATATAAACATTAATATTGACTGGGATAAAAATGAAACAACGATTGTAAAAGTATTTAGTGTTTCTGGAACAGAGGTTGTTTCTAAAAGTGTAAAGATGACAAAAGGATTTAATTACGTTTCAATTGATGAATTGTCAAAGGTGCCGGCAGGAAACTATATCATTGAGTTTAATACACCAAATGGAAGAGTTACAAAGCAGGTTATAAAACAACAATAAACAAAAGTTAACACAACAATCCATAAAAAAACTGCCGCTGTAAAAGCGGCAGTTTTTCTTTTATTTGATATTTTATATTAATTCAATCACAGTAATCTCTGGCAAAATACCTACCCTTCCCGGATACCCAATAAAACCAAAACCAGGATTAACATATAATTTTTGATTTGCCTCTTCATACAATCCTGCCCATTGTTTATACATATATTGTACGGGGCTCCACTTAAAGCCAGGAAGGTTAACACCAAATTGCATACCATGCGTATGCCCACTTAGCATCAGATCAATTTCAGGATAGGATGTTTTTACCTGGGCATCCCAATGGCTGGGATCGTGACTCATTAAAATTTTGAAAGGATATTTCTCAGCTCCTGGGTAAGCAAGGTCCATTCGGCCATGCTTGGGAAACCTTGCTTTATTGCTCCAGTTTTCAATACCTATTAACGCTATTTGAGCATTGTTTTTTTCCAGTACCACGTGTTCATTCATCAATAATTTCCATCCTAGTTGTGCATGTACCGTTTTTAAATTTTCAAGATTTTGCTCTTTGGAAATACCGTTATCAGGCCAGCTCACATAATCACCATAATCGTGATTACCAAGAGTAGAATACACGCCCATTGGGGCCGTCAGCTTACTAAAGATATCCATATAATCATTCATCTCTGTAGCCCTGTCGTTTACAAGATCTCCTGTAAACAAAATGATATCGGCCTTTTCATTTAATATTTCATTAACGCCATGATGCACTGCATTTTTATCTGTAAAACTTCCGCTATGGATATCACTGATGTGCAAAATTTTCATCCCCTTAAATTCTACAGGCAAATTTTTAAACGCAAGCTGTACCCTTTTTATATCATATTTATATTTATTACCAAAACCATAAACCAAACTACCGAATAACCCACTTCCAACGCCAAGACCCAGCCAGCTTAAAAATACCGAGCGGCTGATAGGATCACCACCTATAGATTCACCTTTCGAATTATTATTAAAAAATTTTCCAGCCAACCACTGAATACCGCGTCTTACATCATCCAAAAAAAAGAACAGAATAGCCGTAAATTTTGCCAGAAACAATCCCAATATTGTTGCAAACAAATAAGTTCTTACTTTTTTTGGTAAAAAATTTTGATCTGAAAATACGAATACCAAAAAACCAATAATGGCCAAAGCCGTAACTGCCCAATAAATGCCATAAATAATATTCCTGGTTTTGGGAGAGGCTGATTGTGATACCGCCTTCACTGCTTGAAAAACATACGTATCAAGTAATAGCATTACTGATACAAAAATAAAAGCACCAATGGGTGAACGCATACATATAGAAATTAAAAGTAAGAGACGAAATTAGCCTATTCTAGGGGACGTACGAATGTTGAAATTGTTTTAAAATTTTTATAATTATCTATTTATGTTAATGAGCTTTGTGCCTGCTGCACCAAATTATAAAATCATCCAGCTGCTGATGAATAGCTATTAAAGTATTTTCATCTGTAATATTTCCCTGTTCATCTAATAATTTATCAATTACTGAGATGGGCAACTGGTTAGGATGAACAGTGATTTTTAGATAATTTAAAACAGCAGACAAATGATCATTCCCTCGTAAATTGCCAGCCCTTCCGCTCGAAATTCCTGTAATCAAAGCCTTTTTGTGCCACCAAAGTTTGTTTGATTTACTCGTATCAAAAAGCATTTTCAACACTCCCGGAAAACTGCCATTATACTCTGGAGCAATAAAAATAAAATTATTGGTAGGTATAATTATTTCTGATTCAATTTTTTCGAAATGAGCATTTCTGGTCATTACATTTACATGTTCCAATGATAATAAGCCTGCATCAATTCCTTTTTCTTTTAAAATAACCTGGTACTGCTTTGCCACTTTAAGTGTATTGCTCCCTATGCGGTTTGTGCCGGAAATAATTGTATACATATTTTTTTGCTTTAAAGTATCTTATTAACAACAAGGATACGCCATTGTTGTGCAATTTTATGCCGAATGGTTAAATTTGCTACGCTGCCGTGAATATTTGAGGTTTGCGGTTGAATTTCAAACAGTACCTTTGGCAATCTCAAAAAATTGTTTGGTTTATTTATTGAAATAATTTTATAAAAATAATATATTCCTTTTACCGGAATTAAGGTATGGCAAGAATAATAGGTATAGCAAATCAAAAAGGCGGTGTTGGTAAAACAACTACAGCCATCAATCTTGCTGCAAGTTTAGCAGTGTTAGAATATAAAACTTTGTTGGTGGATGCAGATCCACAAGCTAACAGCACAACCGGCGTAGGTTTTGACCTCCATAACATTACGCTTAGTTTGTACGATTGCATGGTGAATGAATCAAACGCCAGGGATGTACTATTAAAAACAGATATTCCCAATCTTGATCTGATCCCATCACATATAGACCTTGTGGGTGCCGAAATTGAAATGATCAACTATCCTAACAGGGAGGGTGTATTAAAGAAAATTTTAGAGCCCATCCGGGATGAATATGATTTTATTGTGATTGATTGCTCGCCTTCACTGGGTTTAATTACTGTAAATGCTTTAGTTGCTGCTGATAGCGTAGTTGTGCCTGTACAAACAGAATTTTTTGCATTGGAGGGTTTAGGGAAATTATTAAATACGATAAAAATTGTGCAAAACAGGCTGAATACCGAATTGCAGATTGAAGGTATTTTAATGACCATGTATGATGGACGCTTACGCCTGTGCAACCAGGTTGTTGCTGAAGTTAGAAGGCATTTTGAGGAAATGGTTTTTAGCAGCATTATTCACCGAAATACAAGGTTAAGTGAGGCTCCCAGTTTTGGCAAACCGGTAATTTTATACGATGCCGAAAGCAAGGGTTCTGTTAATTACCTAAACCTTGCCAAAGAAATACTACAAAAAAATAATTTTACAAAAATTAAACAGGAAGACAGGATAATGGAATAGCTGCTGTTTTCAGTTTACGGTTTTGTGTTAGCGAAATCTTCACAGCTGAAAACTCAAAACACAAAACAGATAATTTATGACGCAACCAAATAAAAAAGACGCACTGGGAAAAGGTATTCGTAGTTTATTACAAAATATTGATGCTGACCTTAAAAGTACTGCCGGTAATTTAAAAACTGAAATAGTAGAAAAAACTACCAGCGTTAACCGCATAGCGCTGGACCAAATAGAAGTAAACCCCAAACAACCCCGCAAAGATTTTGATGAAACTGCACTCAGTGAACTGGCTGCATCTTTAAAATTACATGATATTATTCAACCGCTGACGGTAAGTAAATTACCTTCTGGTAAATATCGTCTTGTTGCTGGTGAACGCCGGTTTAGAGCCGCTAAAATTGCAGGACTAAAAGATATTCCTGTGTATGTTCGGCAATCGAATGACGCTGATCTTTTAGAACTTGCCTTGCTGGAAAACCTGCAGCGTGAAAATTTAAATGCGATCGAAATTGCCCTTAGCTACAAACGCCTGATGGATGAATTGGATTATACACAGGAGCAGGTAGCTGAACGGATGGGTAAAGAACGTAGTACAGTTACTAACTATATCCGCCTGCTAAAATTACCGCCCGATATTCAGATTGCTGTTCGTACAGGTATAATAACAATGGGCCATGCAAGGGCGCTGATAAATGTTGATATGATAGATAAGCAATTATTTATTTTTTCAGAAATAAAAAGTAAAGAATTGTCTGTAAGGCAAACTGAAGATCTTGTACGTAATATGTACACCGGCGGCAATGCTGTTAAAAATACGGTAAAAGCTGTGTTGCCTCCCGCATTTAAAAAGATTGAAGATAATTTAGCATCCCAGTTCAGTACCAAAGTAAAACTGGTACACAATAAAAAAGGATATGGAGCAGTAACCTTTGAATATTATTCACTGGATGAATTAAACGGCCTGCTGGAAAAATTGAACGTTAAAGTAAGTTGATGCAAAAATTATTGCCGATATTTTTTATATTGTTTTTTTTTCTTTGTATGAATGTTTCTTTTGCACAGTTACCAAAAGACACTGTAATAAAAAATGAAGAAAAGATTATTGATACTATAGGAGTTAAAACATTTAATCCACATAAAGCCACAATTCGTTCAGCCATGGTGCCCGGCTGGGGGCAGGTTTACAATAAAAAATATTGGAAAGTGCCAATAATATACGGGGCCTTAGGTACTACGGCTGCTGTTTTTTTTTACAACATAAAAAATTACAGGTTATTAAAACAAGCCTACATTTATAAATCTGATACTTTACCGGGTAATGATGCTGATATTGACTCCAAATTTAAAAATCTTAGCGCTAATTCTTTAAAAACATACCGCAATGCCTTTAGGCAAAATGTTGATTACTCTGTTTTATTTTTTATTTTTTTTTGGGGGTTAAATGTTGTAGATGCTACTGTAGATGCACAGTTAAAAGCATTTGATGTAAACGATAACCTCAGCCTGAAAATATCTCCCGGTTATAGTCCCATGGCCAACACAACAGGTCTCAGTTTTGTTCTTGACATACATTCAAAAACAAATAAGGGAGCCAAATAATTATATTTGCAGTTACAAAAAAAGTTTAAATGAATTCAAGTTCCGGTTCACAACAAAAAAAATTAAACATTGCTTTAATAGGGTACGGCAAAATGGGTAAAGCCATTGAAGAAATTGCTGTACAAAGAGGCCATGCTGTTACACTGAAAATTGATATCAATTCAATGGATCAGTTTACAAAAGAAAATTTGCAACAGTGTGAT
>JANXSR010000296.1 GCA_025352625.1 Ferruginibacter sp. | reverse complement strand
TTCGTTCCTGAATTTGCTTACATCAATTAATTCAAGGTTTTTAAACTCCCGGTAAATTCTTGGGCTCATTTGCGGAATAGGAATGTCCAAAGCATCTAAATCTTTGTTTGGGTTTTCCTTGTCCACTTCCACAATTACAGGCGACTTACCTTTAGAGCCTTTACCCATTGGGCTGTATTGAAATTCTACACCTTCTGTTTGAAGGCTTTCAACAAATTCCAAAAAAGCGGGCGTTCCAACCACAACCAATTTTTCAGGCATATCCAACGAAAACATTTTTCGTAAACCTCTGCCAATAGTTTGCTCGGGCAGTATTTTAGAATCAGCACCAAACGGGCGAAGCCCAACAATGGTGGTAACATTTTTAACGTCCCAACCTTCACGAAGCATCAAAACCGAAACAACTGCTTTGTATGGCGACTGGTCTTTATCTATTTCATCTGCTGCTTTCCTCAATACCTCTAATGCTTCTTTATCTTTTTTGCTGGATGCTGTTTCTTTTATTTCACCTGAATTGTTGGTGTGAATGGTCAGCACCGAATTTTTCATTGAAGGATAATTGCTTTCCAAAAATGCAGCCGCCAGGTCGGCTTCTTTGGTGCTCATTGTCATAATGAACAGGATAGGCGTTTTATGATTTTTCAATTCTTCATACTGCTGTTCCCATTCCAAATAACCCAAATGTATATAATCTCTGTATCGTTCTACAAAGTCGGATGAATCTTTTTCGTGAATTTTCTGTCTTGATGCTTCGTCAGGCAATACCGGCGACTTTACTACATTTTGCTTGATGGCTTCTACCAAAGGATAATCGCAAATTGTTTGAACGAAAATTGCCCCGTTGTTATGTTTGGGAGTAGCTGAATAGTCTGCCTGCAGGCTTATTCCGTTACCGTTTTTTAATTTCAATTTGTTGCTGATGTCTTCAATACTTTTAAACCAGGCCAAAGAACTGTCGTGTATGTGGTGGGCTTCATCATTTAATACAACCAAATTGTTGATCTTATCGCTTCGCATTACTTTTCCAAGGTCTAATCCTTTTGAAGTGTCTGCATCTGGTTTTGGTTTAACGCCCAAAAAAGTTGTTTCAAAATTTTGTTCCGGGTCTTCGTTAAAAAAAACACGATGAATATTGGTAAGGAAAATGTTCCCCGATTCTGTAATTGGTTTCAGGTCGTCCTGAATATGAAGTGTTACCTGAAAATCATTTTTCCAGTCTTTGTCATCATATCCATTGTCAGGGAAAAATGGTTCATTAAAAAACATTTTCAACCCATCAAAGTCTTTTCGCAAGCGGTTTAATACGATGATGTTTGGAGCTATTACTAAAAAGTCTTTTGATAGTGTGCTATCTGCTTCGTAAAGCTTATGAAAGTAAGACCATACCAATGTCAAGCCCATCACTTTGGTTTTACCTGCACCTGTCGCCATTTTAATCACGTACCGTGTCCAGTTTTCGTCAAACATCCCTGTGCTTACACGTTGAGAAGAATCAAACCTCATTAACTCGTATTTGTCTTTTGCCTTCGCTATTTCATACAAATAAATGATGGATTCAATGGCTTCACGTTGCGAAAAGAAAAAGCTAAATTTTGTTTGCCCGATCAAATGTTCCTGATTAAACCAAAAGTTTAATAATGACTTTGTAGTGACCGAAGCACCCTTGTAATCATCTTCTCTCCATTTGGCAACGGCCAGTCTAATTTTGTAAACCAAGGGAGCTAAAAGCATTTCGTATTTATTGCTTTTATCATCAATTTGGGTTTGTGAAGGAGCCCATCTTTCGTTGGGTGGCAGTATTTTAAATGGGTCTGAAAATTTCATTGGTCGGTTAATTATTTTTATGCATTTGTACAGCCATCTCATACTCCTTCCCATAATCCAACCCCAGTTTATCTACTTCACCCGGCATTGCAATAGCCCAGCTTACATAGTAATAGCTCAATATTTTATAGCCCGTAAAAAGCTGGTTGGGTATTGAGGGGATGGTATAATCTTTTTTGCCAGGGCGGTAGCCTTCAATGCCCTGCATGGCTATTTCAATGGCTATTTTTTTGATGGTTGCGGCAGGTTGTGTTTGGAAATATTGCAGGGCATCCACCATAAATAGTACCACCGCCATATTTAGCCCGATGCTTTCCTGCGATTGCTGAAATTTATCCATCTGCCTTTCTTTAAAAGGGTCAGGCGTTGCGGCTTCTAAAGGGTCTTGCTCAATGGAGTTTAGCAGGTTATCAATATCAGTGCGCTTGGTGCGGTATTCGGTTTCGCTTATTAATTCAAAGTTTTTATCCAACTGTAAATCTTCTGCCCAGTGCTGCAATAGTTCGTATTCTTCGGCTGGCTGTTTATCTTCTTTGTATTGCTGGTATTCTTCATAAAAGGCCATTGCCTGTTTTAGTTCTGCAGGGTTGGCATTAAAGTCGCTGGTAAAATCTAACCCAAACAATGCTTTAAACTGCAGGGCATTTACCAGGTTGTAAATTTTGCTTTTAGATACAATTTCTTTTGCCGTTAGCTCCACTATTTTTTTATCTGTTACCGCTTGTATGGCTTCCAGCAGTAAAGCGTGCATGGATATAAATTGAAAAGGCCGCAACTCAGCATATTCATTGTATAAAAAATCTTCAATAAAAAGATCAATGGGCGCATTGTAAATCTGCGAATTGAGGCCGGTAAATATACTGTTGCAGTATCGGTCAATGCCGGCTTTATCCAATCCTAATTTTTTTAAATGGCTGAGGTTGGCCTCGATGCTTTTTATAAAAATGGCTTTGTGCTGCTGTGTGGCTACAAACAACTGGTTAAGCCCCTCTTTTCTTGCTGCTATCACAAATAAAAGGTGCGTCAGTTCGTGCATGATCAAATGCGCTACGGCAGGGTATTGTGGCTTAAAGCGAACAATATGTTGATCGGTGTTATAGTTTTCTGCAAACTCAATTTTAGCTGCTGTGGTAATGTCGGCATCTGCTATGATATCAACTGCAGTGCCGCCATCTTTTTCCAGTTGCTGGCGAAATGCCCTGAATATTTTTTTGCCCTCGTCGGTTGCTATTATTTTATTGGCAATGGTAAAAGCATGCTTTACCGCATTTTGATAGAGTTCATCTTTTTCCCTTGCTGCCACCGGCATTTGCAGAAAAAGTTGAATGGTTTGTATGGTACTGTAAAATGCCGAATTTAAATCCTGCTCTTTTTCGGCTATCAGCGCCAGCGTAAAATGTGTATTGGGATATTGATTGTTAATTTTAATGGCCTCCCAAAGGTATTTTTTTGCTTCCTCCAGCTTTTCATCCTGTAGCAGCAGGTAACCAATATTGGTAAGACTGATATGGTCCTGCGTATTTGCAACCAAAGCCTGATCGTAATAGGTAAGGGCAGTAGCTACATCATTTTTGTACCGGGCAAAGATGTTGCCCATCATTAACAATGCCCAGCCATTTTTTGAATCCCAACGGAGTGCATCAATTAAATAATTGATTGCTTCTTCCTGGTCGCCTTCATCAGAAAGAATCTGACCCATGATCCGGTGGTATTCTGAATTGGTGGGGTTCTTATCAATTAAATTTTTGAGAATTGGTTTGGCTTCTGTGTACTTTCCTTTTTCGCAGAGGGCTACTGTTTTTCTGTAGTCTGCTTCCTGAGAGATTATTGTTGGAGTATCAATTTGTATTGTTACCCATTCATTGTCTATTGTAACTATCGGTTTGAAAGGGCCGCACCTATAGTAGTTTTCTAACTCACTGATTATGAGTGAATTACCCCCCCCCATTTTTATTTTAGGGAAAATTATAAATAAAAAATCGTCTATTTTATGAATGATTTGCATCTAAATTAATTCTTAATTTTAGTTAATGCTTTCCTGATTCCTTGTGTGGCGAATTGGCCATCGCCAACCGCTTCATTTACTTTGTCACAAAGCCAAAAGGAAATTAATTCCACTTCAGATGCACCGAATAATTTAGCAAATTTAACTACTTGCTGCCGGTTAAGATTTCTTTCACTTCTTTCTGCTTTGCTCATTAATGCAGTGTCAACTTCAATATGTGCTGCAAATTTTTTTTTATTTGTTATTACACCTTCCCCTTCAAAATCTCCTCCACTACACCCGCATCAAGCAAGGCACTTGTATCACCAAGGTTGGCAGTTTCTCCTTCGGCAATCTTTCTTAAAATACGGCGCATAATTTTACCGCTTCGTGTTTTAGGCAGGCCGGTTACAAATTGAATTTTATCAGGTTTTGCAATGGGGCCAATAATTTTTGAAACGGTAAGGCTAATATCCTGGCGCCGGAGATTTTCATCTCCATGATGGCCGTTGTAAATAACATATGCATAAATACCCTGCCCTTTAATATCATGTGTGTAACCTACCACTGCACTTTCTACAACGCCTGCATGCATATTAATGGCATTCTCCACTTCTGCCGTTCCAATACGATGACCACTTACATTCAGCACATCATCCACACGGCCGGTAATGCGGTAAAATCCGGCATCGTCTTTCAACGCACCATCACCAGTAAAATACAAACCTGGGTAAGTGGCAAAATAATTGGTGCGGCAACGCTCATGGTCGCCATAAGTAGTACGGAGTATGCCGGGCCAAGGGGCTTTTATGCAGAGGTTGCCTTTCAACAAACCATGCTCATCTTTTTCTGTTACTTCTTTACCATTTTCATCCACCAAAATTGGTTGCACACCAGGCATGGGTAAGGTGGCCCAGCTTGCTTTTGCAGGAGTAATGCCTGCAAGGTTAGAGATCAATACGCCACCGGTTTCTGTCTGCCACCAGGTATCTACAATGGGGCATTTCTTTTTACCGATGTGTTCATCGTACCAGTGCCAGGCTTCTTCATTAATGGGCTCACCAACGGTACCTAATATTTTTAAGGAGGATAAATCTTTTCCTTTCAAAGGAGCCAGCCCAAAACCCATTAAACTCCTGATGGCGGTGGGGGCGGTGTAAAAAATATTTACCTGATGTTTATCTATCACATCCCAAAACCTGCCTGCATCCGGCCAGGTGGGAATGCCTTCAAACATCAGTGAAGTGCCGCCTGCAGCCAGCGGTCCATATACAATATAACTATGGCCGGTAATCCAGCCAATATCTGCCGTGCAAAAATGTACCTGCCCCGGCTGGTATTGAAACACATTTACAAACGTGTACGCTGTCCAAACCATGTAACCGGCCACGGTATGCACCACGCCTTTCGGCTTGCCTGTGCTGCCCGAAGTATATAAAATAAATAGAGGGTCTTCTGCATCCATTTCCTCTGCTGGAAAAGAAACCAGCCCATCTTTCTCTACCTGTCCTTCTGCAAATTCCATTTCATCTTCCCACCAAACATCCCGGCCTTTTATCATACTAACAGGCGTTCTTGTTCTTGTGTAGACGATCACTCTTTTAATGGTCTTGTTTCCTATCAGTGCATCATCAATTACATTTTTTAACGGAATTATTTTTTCACCGCGGTAAGCGCCATCGCAGGTTACAATAAATTCCGCCCCTGCATCATCCAGTCTGTCGGCAAT
>JANXSR010000356.1 GCA_025352625.1 Ferruginibacter sp. | reverse complement strand
GGGTAAAATAAAAATAAAAAGAGATTTTGAAATTGTGTCATTCTTTAAAGCTGTAGACAAAAGAAGAAGAAATGAAAAGTTATTTGCTGATGAGAAAGAACAAAAAGATGGAACCTTTTTTCCATTAATGAAATCATGCCCATATTTAAAGGCTGGAGATTTTGTAGTTATGTATGAAAATGAAGAATCAGAAATAGATTGGGATGTAAAGGAAGATTTAATGAAAAGGCTTTACTTTATTACAGAACTTAATAGACAAGTTAACGTAGATAAACACTCAGGAAAGGAAAATGAATTTGGAGTGATAAAGTTGAATAGACATAACAATCAAAAAACTTCGGCAAATTCTTACATAACGGCTGGTCCATTTATAAAAATCCTACATACAGGTTTAAAAGTAATTAAAGTTAAGATTGATCGTTTAGGTAATATCAAACCTATCTGAAATTATTAAACCTACACTACTTACCCCAATGCAGAAGATGGGCAATTAGTTTTTAAAACGAGGGCACTGTCGAAATAAACACCTGTTGAAGATACACATGTGGTAAAAATGAAGCCCCGGCCAATAGCCATTGCAAAAGTAGTAATGGCAATAATATTATTCAATAATGCAGTTACAGCAAATCAGTATTAATGAAACAGCTTACAGCAACATCTAAAAAATTAATACAGCAACAAAGTAAAAAACTGTTTTTACAAATTGCTGCATTAATTACAACCAGTAAAGAAAATGTAAGCCGAAGCATAAACCACGAGCTTACTATGCTTAACTGGCAGATAGGTAAACATATTGATGAAACCCTTGCCAACACTGATGAAATTTATGGATTAGCAATTGTGGCGACACTGTCGCCACTTTTAATAAATCAATTCGGAAAAGGATATACTACCTCCTCTTTACACAGGATACGAAGATTTTATAAAGCATTTTCTAAAATAAAGATTGTGGCGACACTGTCGCCACTTTTAAGCTGGAGCCATTTTATAGAACTAACCAATGTAAAAAATGATACTGCAAGAAGCTACTATACGGAGCTTTGTAAAATAGAACACTGGAATGTAAGGGAACTTAGAGATCGCATTAACAGTATGCTGTACGAAAGAACTGCATTAAGTAAAAAGCCAGCGCAATTAATTAAACAAGAACTGCAACAACTGCAGCAACAAAAGAAATTTACAGAAGACATTGTATTTAGAGATAACTATTTATTAGACTTTTTAGATCTTAAAGATGTGTACAGCGAAAAAGATTTAGAAACGGCTATAATAATAGAACTACAGAAATTTATTATTGAAATAGGAAATGACTTTGCTTTTTTAAGCCGCCAAAAAAGAATGATAATTGACGGTGAGGATTTTACATTGGATTTACTTTTTTACCATAGAGGACTAAACAGACTGGTTGCTATAGAATTAAAATTAGGTAAATTTAAACATGGTTATAAATCGCAAATGGAATTGTATTTACGCTGGTTAGAAAAATATGAAATGCGGCAGCATGAGGAACTACCCATTGGCTTAATATTATGTGCAGATAATAAAAAAGAAATAATGGAGCTTTTAATGATAGATGAAAAAAGGATACGTATAGCGAATTATGCAACCGAGATGCCTGAAGCAAAAATAATTAAGCAAAAACTACAAAAAGCAATCAGCAATGCCAAAGCCAGAATAGGAAAATAAGTTATTACTTTATTAAAAAATAAGTGTACCAAAAATGATTAAACGCACCCTATACTTCGGCACCCCGGCTTATCTTAAAACAAAAGAGGAGCAACTGGTTTTTGAAAGTGTGGAAACAGGCGAAATAAAATCGTTGCCGATTGAAGATATAGGCGTGCTGATTTTAGATCATCAACAGATAACCATTACACAGGCACTGATTGCAAAACTGCTTGCCAACAATGTGGCTTTAATAACCTGCGATAACAGCCACCACCCTACCGGCCTGTTGTTAAACCTTGATGGTAACACATTACAAAGTGCCAAATTTCAGGCGCAGGTAGATGCAAGCATTCCGTTAAAGAAACAGTTGTGGCAACAAACCGTTAGTTGCAAAATAAATAACCAGGCCGCTTTGCTGGAAGCAAACCGGGTGCCGGTGAAAAATATGCGCAACTGGGCTACAGAAGTTAAAAGCGGCGACAGCGATAACCACGAAGCGGTGGCTGCGGTATATTACTGGAAAAATATTTTCCCGCTTTTTCCCGCTTTTAAAAGAGAACGTGCTGGAGATGCACCCAACAATTTATTAAATTATGGCTATGCTATTTTAAGGGCAGTAACAGCCAGAAACCTGGTGGCAAGCGGCCTGCTGCCTACGCTAGGTATTTTTCATAAAAACCAGTACAATGCCTATTGCCTGGCCGACGACATTATGGAACCTTACCGGCCTTTTGTAGATAAGGCAGTGCTGAACATCATTAACCTGAACGGAAATTTTTTAGAGCTTACACCCCATATGAAAAAAGACCTGCTGGCCATCCCGGCAATGGATGTACTGATCAACAATGAAAAAAGTCCGTTAATGGTAGCAGTTCAAAAAACCACCGCCTCGCTGGTAAAATGTTTTGAAGGCAAGCAACGGAAAATTTTGTACCCGGAGTTTGTTTAATGTGCATTTCGCCGGCACAAGTTATTTTGAAGGATGCGATGAAGTTGTAAACGGCACGTGGCATAAATGCACAGCCATGCACAATGCCCGGGTCCGGCTGTCATCCCGACGAAGGAGGGATCTGCCAGGAGATGCTGTTGCTGGCGGCAGCGAAATGGAAACAGG
>JANXSR010000232.1 GCA_025352625.1 Ferruginibacter sp. | reverse complement strand
ATCAGGGTGGCAAAGCTTACTGGCTTTTCGGTATTTAGCTTTAAGCTCCTTTTGTTCTTCATAAGTAAGTGTCACTACTTCTTCATTTTTGGTGGCTTCGTATTCTTGATGATAAGTATTATAATCATCTTCGGCTTCCTGTTGTTGTGGCGTTCCTTTCGTATTTTCTTTTCTGTATTGCAATATTTTAATTAGCAGTTCGCCTAATTCTTTGTTATGCCTTATTCCGAACTCATGTATCAGTTTTTCTAAATCTGCTTTTTCGTCAGATAAAATATTGATTGCAGCTTCAAGGGATTTAATTTCAAGTTTGAGTGCATCAATTTGTGGGTCAAGGTAAATGCTAATGCTAGTATGTTTGTTAATGAATACTTCAATTGCTGTTACCGCCTTACTGTATGATTTTTCTTTAAGATCGACAATAATGTTCTCTATTTCTGATGTCGAAACCAGTTGTTCCAATTTAGAAATATGCGTACCTATTTCATCCTCTTCCTCCAATGAAATAAGGCTCTTAATCATCTCAAGCCTTTTAATGATTTTTGAAAGGTTTACATTTTGAACATCTATCATTTAGAAAGTCATTTTCGTAAAATAAATAAAATGTGTTAAGTTTCAGATTGCTGATGATAAATGTTCGATAGCTAGTCAGACGCGTTGGCAGAATTACCGCTCTTTCACAGGTTGGCTTTGTGCGTCCGCAAATGTGCTGTAACTGTATATCGGCAAATTATCAGGGTCTGTCAAATTTTTCATGCATAAATCGGAGTAGTGTGTCGCCGAAGGGTTATTAAGCCCCATGCTACTCGTTCGCTTTTGTCTCAAATTATTTGGTGTCATTTGGGCGGATTTAGTCTTTGCCATAGTTTAGGTCGGTCTACCACCTTAGTAAACTATGACTTTTGGGGAAAGAACCTATCGTTCAATCAGCTTAGCCCTATTTGTCAAACTTTGTCCGCCCTGACACCAAATTTTATTAACCCGAATTGTTTAATTGTGTTTTTAAATTGCTCAAATGTTATGATGTTATTTTTTAAAAGTAAAAAGCCATTAACTAACTCAATAGTGGTTATGATACCATATTTACTCGCTTCTGCATATTCTGCTTTATGCTTGTCAATTGAATTTTTGTTTCTTTTGTCAATATTTTTTGAGTTGTCATTGTTAAGTACTGTAAGTCCGAACACTGGTAATTTGCTTTTTACAATATTTACTCTATGGTCTATATATTTTTTTATAGGCCCTAACAAATCGTCTGATGGTATGGAATGTATTGTACCTTTACACTCTATAAGTATTAAGCAGTCATCACACCAAATTTGTAAATCCTCTCGTAATGGCTTTACCTTTTTTAAGTGTCGTACATCATTAAATCCTGCTGATTTAAAAAGGAGCTTAGTTGCAATCTCAATAGCTGTACCACTCCCATTTTTACTTGTTATGTTATCTAAAAATGAATGCTTAGCCTCAATTGTTTTCAATCGCCTGTCAATAGAATGTAGTTGTTTTTTTAATGAATTGTGGTCAGATAAAAGTTTCTGGACTTCTTTAAATGACTTTGTCCAATTGCGAACTTGTCGGATGTTTTCCTTCATTAACGAAATGTCTGTTTAAAGTGACGGGTAACTCGTTTATTTACGAAAGTAGGTAAAATACTTTCGTAAAGCCAACCAATTTAAGTGCATTTGCGTAAAAGAAGGACGGTATTTGGATATTGTGATACAATGAAAATCAATATCCCAGTATCCAATATCAGCATTTCAATAGTTCTTAACTTCCTGGCAATACAGTTTCCCTGGATGTTTCCAATATTTTCCCGATCAGGTTTTTTAGTGTTTGTGTTTCGGCAACAGATAATCCTTTCAATAAAATTTCTTCAACGGAATCTAAAGTGGCATTGCAATCAGATAATAATTTTTTTCCTTTTGCTGTAAGGCTGAGGCGTAAAATTCTTCTATGGGCAGGGTCTGTTGTTTTCTTTAGCAGTTTCTTTTTTTCTAATACACTAACCAGTTCATTCATGCTTTGCGGTGTCATTGAAAAACGGCGGCTCAGTTGAGCAGATGATAAATCGCCTTTATCATAGTCTACAAAATATAAAATGGTAAACTGGATAGGGGTAATATCTTCATCTTCCAGTGCTTTTGCCATGCGGCTGGTAACTTCTATCTCGGCTCTCTTTATCAGGTAAAGTATTCTTGGATTCATAATGAGGGCAATTTAAGCAAAAATAAATATTTTGTTTCAGTATCAGGAATCCTTATATTCGTTTT
>JANXSR010000217.1 GCA_025352625.1 Ferruginibacter sp. | reverse complement strand
TCTCGTGGACCTATCACCATAAGCGAATCACCCTGCTGATAGCAGGTTCCCTGGTAGTGGTTGGATTGTTTTTATTTAAGTTTTTAGGTACCGAATTTTTACCAGAACTCGATGAAGGTGCCATCTACATCAGGGCTACCTGTCCCTTAAGTGTATCGCTCGAAGACTCCCGGGATATCGCCAATAAAATGCGCAGCATCATCCGTGCTTATCCTGAAGTAAAACAGGTGATGTCGCAAACCGGGCGACCGAATGATGGAACAGATGCCACCGGTTTTTACAACATCGAATTTCACGTGGACATCTATCCCAAAAAAGAATGGAAAAGCGGTATCAGCAAAGAAGAGCTAATTGATAAGATGCAAAAAAAATTGGAGGTATTTCCCGGCATTGATTTAAACTTCTCTCAACCCATTATGGACAATGTGGAAGAAGCTGTGTCAGGTGTTAAAGGTTCGTTGGTAGTAAAGATTTATGGCGATACGCTCACCTATACCGAACAAAAAGCAAACGAAGTATACGAGGTAATGAAACATATACAAGGTGTAGAAGATTTGGGTGTGATCAGAAATATCGGCCAGCCTGAATTACGGATAGATCTTGACCAAAATAAAATGGCTTTGTATGGTGTAACCACGGCCGATGCCAATGCTATTATTGAAATGGCCATTGGTGGTAAAGCCATTTCACAAATTTATGAAGGAGAGAAAAAATTCCAGCTCCGGTTAAGGTATAAAGCAGGATATCGCAACACTGGGGAAGCCATCAGCAATTTAATGGTGCCTACCATCAGGGGTTCGCAGGTGCCCATTAAAAATATCGCCACCATTCAGCGACTCAGCGGTCCCAGTATTATTTTTAGGGATGATAACCGGAGATACAGTGCAGTTAAATTTTCTGTAAGAGGAAGAGACATGGGCAGCACAATAGCAGAAGCCCAAAGTAAAGTGGATAAGGTGGTGCATTTAAACAAAGGTTACGATATGCAATGGGCCGGAGATTTTGAAAATCAGCAAAGGGCAACCAAAAGGCTGGGCCAGGTTGTACCCATTAGTTTATTGCTGATATTCCTGATATTGTTCATCATGTTTGGCAATGTAAAAGATGCTGGCATGGTGTTGCTGAATGTGCCTTTTGCCATTATTGGTGGTATTGCGGCGCTGTTGTTGTCCGGAACCAATTTTAGTATTTCCGCCGGCATTGGCTTTATTGCGTTGTTTGGTATTTGTATACAAAACGGGGTTATCCTCATCACTGTTTTTAAAAATAATTTACAACGCATTAAAAAAAGCGAATTCACTCATCACTCCCTGGAAACCGCTATTATTGAAGGCGTAAGATCCAGGGTAAGGCCCGTGGTGATGACAGCCTTAATGGCGGCCATCGGTTTAATGCCTGCGGCGTTATCGCATGGCATTGGTTCTGAAACATCTAAACCATTGGCCATTGTAGTGATTGGTGGTTTAATTACAGCAACCATACTAACCTTACTTGTGTTTCCTTTATTCTTTTATTTAGGATACAGAAAGGTGGGGCAGCAAATGGATTAAATACATTAGCAAAGGAAACAACTGATTCGGTTTTTTCCTTTGCTATTTTAACAGGTTAAAAATTTATCGAAACATATTAGAACCTGGTCAGCCAAATACCGCATGATTAAAGCAGACAAACTTTTCATTTTATAAAACTATGCAATGAAACAATTTAAAACCAAAGGACTGCAACAACTTGTAGCTTTAAATATTACAGAACTTAGAAAGAAAAAAAATATCTTACAAAAAGACCTTGCCTTGCTGGTAGGAATTAAACAGAAAGATCTTTCAATGATTGAAAACGGGTATGTAGATTTACAATTGTCAACACTTGAAAAAATAGCAGTTGTATTGAAAGTACCGGCTGAGTTTTTTTTGCTACCCATACAATCCAATGAAGCCATCAGTTGTGATTTTGCAAATAAAGCGAAATTGCTGGATACAATTGATAAGGACAAACTGGGTTTTGTTGTAAACCTGCTGGATATTTTTATTGACAACAGAGTGCAACAATCGTAAAGTTGCATGCATGCTACTATAGTCAAAACAACGGAAGAAAACATTATAGCTGGTGCAGACAATAATAAACATTTTTGTAAAGGCCACGCTGTTTTCATTAAGGAAGTAATAATATATATTTTAGCCAACTATATTTTTCTTAACCTTGTCATTTTCGCATCTTGCGGAGTGATTTTAATAACATACAAAATAAACAAAGAATAGTAACTGTCAAACCTCATCGCATAAAAGTATGTCTTCAAAATATTTTACCCGCCAAAATATATAACTTGCGGCATGCATAAAAAAATACTCCTTCTCGGAAGCGGCGAATTGGGAAAAGAACTGGTGATAGCATTAAAAAGACTGGGACAAACAGTGGTGGCGGTTGATAGCTACGCCGGTGCACCCGCCATGCAGGTGGCAGATGATTTTGAAGTGATCGACATGTTGAATGCGGCCCAACTGGATGCCATTGTTGCCAAACACCAACCTGATTTAATTGTGCCTGAAATTGAAGCCATCCGTACCGAACAGTTTTATGGTTACGAACAACAGCACATACAGGTGGTGCCCAGCGCAAGGGCAGCTAACTTTACCATGAACAGGAAACTGATAAGAGACCTTGCAAGTAAGGAATTGGGCCTGCAAACTGCCCGGTATTTTTATGCAACTACTTTTGCTGAATTTACCAACGCTGTTGCAGCAATCGGATTGCCGTGCGTGATAAAACCCCTCATGTCTTCCAGCGGCAAAGGGCAATCTGTATTAAAAAATTTGAACGATCAGCAACAGGTATGGGACTATGCCATTACCAATTCAAGAGGCGATATAAAAGAAGTGATCATTGAAGAATTTATTGCTTTTGATAGTGAGATCACCTTACTCACCGTTACACAAAAAAAAGGGCAAACCTTGTTTTGTCCGCCCATTGGCCACCGGCAGGAACGGGGTGATTACCAGGAAAGCTGGCAGCCCGTTTACATAAGTGAGCAAGATCACCAGGATGCCTGTGCGATGGCTGAAAAAGTAACTGCTGCATTAACAGGTACAGGTATTTGGGGAGTGGAATTTTTTCTTACCAATAAAGGCGTTTATTTTTCAGAACTCAGTCCCAGGCCGCATGATACCGGGATGGTTACCCTGGCAGGCACACAAAATTTATCGCAGTTCGAATTGCATGCAAGAGCGATTCTTGGATTACCTATACCTGCCATACAATTGGAAAGAGCCGGCGCCAGTGCGGTAATTTTGGCCAGTAAAACAGCAGACTTTTTTACCATTACAGGAGTGGACAAAGCATTGGAACAACCCAATACCGATGTCCGTATTTTTGGCAAACCCACCACCCGGCCCTATCGCAGAATGGCGGTGGCACTTGTGTACGATGTTAAGGAGGCGGATATAAATGAACTGAGAAGAAATGCAACAGCCGCAGCACAACTTGTTGTGATTGATTAATTTTTTAATCATCCCCCAAAAAGCAATTTTATATAATTTTTACAACCGTGTTAAAATATAAAACACAGGTTGTAAAAATTGCTGAAGCTTCACTCACTTACCAAGTACGGCTTTCAACACCACCTATTTATCAAGTGTTTTCATATTATGCTCTTTTGCCCTTATTAATTTAACAAAGGAAGGTGAAGTACCTGTTGCTTTTGCGCCAATAAAAGATAAAGCTGATTGAACCAAATAATTTTAAATTAAACTACCCGCAAATAAAGATGGTTACCGCTTTATTGGTATGTATATTAAATACAAAGCCTGCTATTTGAAAGGATTTACAGCCTGCACAATTGCTACCCTGCGTTTACCAATTATTGGGATTTTAAATATTGCTTTGAATATTAAAAAAGATTTCGCACTTTGTTGAGTGAAAAAGGTAAGTTGCCTGCTGAACACACAGGGCAAGCTGAAAATTAAACGAGTTACAATTAAAATTCCTTTTGTATGGCCTCATATGAAATAGAAATAATTTTAAACCGCCAATTAGCTGATTGCCTTTCTATACCAGTCTTTATAACAGATATCATTGGTAACCTTATTTTTTACAACGAAGCTGCCGAAGAAATTTTAGGCAAAAGATTTGAAGACACTGGCGAAATGCCCGTGGAGCAATGGTCTACAGACTTTAAACCGCTGGATGAAGAAGGATTACCATTACCGCCAGGAGAACTGCCACTGGTAAAAACTTTAAGCGATGCACTTCCCCATCACAAAACTTTTCAGATAGAAAGTATGCAGCAAAAAAATCAACATATTTCTGTAACATCTTACCCCATCATTGGCAGAACAGGAAAAATGTTGGGTGCTGTTGCCATTTTTTGGAAATCGAAAAAAGAATGAAAATTAATTTATGGGGCGTACGTGGGTCCATACCCACGTCTGGCCCCGAAACAGCATATTATGGTGGCAATACCTCCTGCATTGATGTGTGGGAAGATGGATGGCTATTGATTTTAGATGGCGGATCGGGCATACAAAAATTAATTATAAACCCCGACCTAAAAACCAAAAGAATTGATATTCTGTTAACCCATTTACACCTCGATCATATACAAGGGTTAGGTTTTTTTAAAGCACTTTTTGACCCAAAAATGGAAGTGCATATATGGGGGCCTGCAAGCACCACCCGAACCTTACACGCAAGGTTGAGCCGTTATCTTTCGCCACCGCTGTTTCCGGTACTTATTCGAGACTTACCCTGTAAACTAACCCTGCATGACATAGAGAACAGTATTTTTAATATCGGGCCTTTTACCATTCAGTCTGCTTATGTAATTCACCCGGGCCCAACAGTAGGGTTTCGTGTAACCGGCGCCCATTCCGTGTTAGCTTATATCCCCGATCATGAACCGGCGCTTGGCAAATCGGCTATCATTTCAGATAGTAAATGGCTTTCCGGCTTTGACCTTGCCGTGGGTGCAGATTTACTGCTGCATGATGCACAATATACCAGCAAAGAATATCAACATAAAATGGGTTGGGGACATTCCTCTATTGAAGATGCAGGGCGCTTTGCATCCATCGCAGCCGTAAAACAAGTGTTGTTTTGGCATCATGATCCTTATCGTTCTGATGCGCAGGTAAATGAAATGTTGGCAGCATTTAAAAAAGACACCAACTACCAATATACCTGCCAACCTGCAAAAGAAGGAATGCAGATTGTGCTAAAGTAAATTTCTTTTCGCCACTTACCAGGGGGATTGTAGTTTTTGTTAATAGAGCCATTGGGATACTTTCGCCACTTATTCTCTCATTTTATAAAATACTTTACATTTTAAGATTTCCGCGGTGAAATTTCAAGTAAATTACACGCTTGGTTTTCTAAAATAGTTTTCTGCCAGGCAGATCAATTATAGGAACCCGCTTGAAAAATAATTTTAATTAAACGCTATCCTTATCTGAATATATGAGTACAACCCCCGTTTCAAAATACAACTCCCTTAATTATTTCATCCCCTTATTTCAGCAAACGAAAGAAAACTCGGTTTTGTTACTGGACGAGGACGGCGTTATCCTGGAAGTAAACAAGGCTTTTATTAGCCTGTTTGGATATGAAAAGGAAGATTTATACGGTACAAACTTTGCACTGCTTTTTACAGAAGAAGACCAGGAAAAAGGGCTGCCTAAAAAGGAAATTGCAAACGTATTAACAAGGGGGCAAGCCTTTGACAATAACTACCTGGTACAAAAAGATAAAGTAGCTACCTGGGTTTCAGGCGAAAGTGTACTTATTAAAGATGATAACGGTAAAATTTTTATTCTGAAGATTATTCAGAATATCAATAAACAAAAAATTTCCGAGAACTCTATCACCAGCCTGAATGATTTTAATGACAGCATTTTAAGATCTATTGAAGACGGTGTAATTGTACTTGACAGGGAATTAAAAATAGTAAAGTCGAACGATGCATTTTTAAGACTGTTTAACATTGAAGCTGGTAAACTTTCGGATAATAGTTTTGCAGATTTGATTGAACAGTATGATAAAAAAAATGAACTGTATCATAAAATAACGCTAGCCATCAGCAGTAAAAGCGGGTTTTCACATGCACCACTTCACATAAATACAAATACCCATGAAGAAAGAATATTGGATGTTAGTTGCAGCCCGATGAAAGATCTTTCAGCCGACTCGAACGTGCTGCTGATTTTTAATGACATCACTGTTCAAAAACAGGCTGAACGTGACAGAGACGATATGTTGGGCTTTATCGGACACGAGTTGAGAAACCCAATGACGAGTGTATTGTTATCTCATAATTTGATGGAAGAATTAGTGCGAAATGATAACGCCACCATTATGAAAGAATTGCTGGAACGTAGTAAAAAGAATGTGTTGCGCTTAAGCAAAATGATTAATGAGTTATACAATTCTACCAAGATAAACGCCGGCCAATTTGAACTGGAGATGGTTGAATTTAATTTTGCTGATATGATTGGTGAGGCGGTGGAAACAATCAGGATTTTTCATCCGGAATACACTATAAACGTTAACAACTATGTGAAAGATATTACGGCAAAAGCAGACCGGCATCGCATAATGCAAGTAGTAACAAATTACCTGAGCAACAGTATTAAATATGCTGAAGCCAACGCAGCTATCACCATCATTGTACAAGCAGAAAATGATTTGATACAGGTTGCCGTAAAAGATCATGGACCTGGCATAGCTAAAGACCAGCTGCCCTTTATTTTCGACCGGTTTTTTAGAGCCGAAAAAACTATGAACCTGGAAGGCATTGGACTTGGTTTATTTTTATGTAAACAAATCATTCATGCGCACAATGGAAATGTTTGGGCAGAGAGTGAAGAAGGCCATGGCTCAACCTTTTATTTTTCTGTTCCGGCTACAGTTTAATTAAACAGGTACGCTAAATCTATTCAGTTTATAAGTAAATTGTTGGCCAAAAATTTGTAGACTGATAGTGTATAATTTAAAATTACAGCAATGAATAATTCAATTTATCCCTGCCTTTGGTTTGATGGAAAAGCCAAAGAAGCAGCCAGTTTTTATTGTTCCATTTTTAATAATGCAGCAATAACCGTTGAATCACCCATGGTAGTAAAGTTTAAAATTGAAGGTAAAACCATCATGGGGTTAAATGGTGGCCCTATGTTCAAAATCAATCCCTCTATTTCGTTATTTGTTACCTGTCTGTCAAATGAAGAAATAGAAACTACCTGGAATAAATTGATAATAGGGGGCTTTGCAATGATGGCATTAAACAACTATCCCTGGGCCGAAAAATATGGCTGGCTGGTAGATAAATTTGGAATGACCTGGCAGCTAATCTTAGGTGAGTTACCGGCCAATGGACAAAAAATAACTGTTAGCTTACTTTTTGCTAACGAACAATATGGCAAAGCCCGGCAGGCTATTGAAACCTATACCGCTATCTTCCCCGGTTCACACATAAATACGTTGCAATTGTACGAGGCCAGCGAAGGGCAACCAGCGGGTAATGTTAAGTTTGCCCATTTTTCTTTAGGCAACGAAATTATGGCTGTAATGGATGGCCCGGGTGACCATAAATTTAAATTTAACGAGGGCGTTTCTTTAGTGGTTGAATGTGAGAAGCAGGAAGAAATTGATTACTACTGGAACAAACTTACCGAAGGCGGAAAGGAAAGTATGTGTGGCTGGCTGGTAGATAAATTTGGAGTAAGCTGGCAAATAGTACCTGCTATTATCGGCAGCCTGATGACAGACCCCGAAAAAGTACCAAGGGTAATGCAGGCTGTTATGAAAATGAAAAAACTGGATATTGAAACGTTGGTAAATGCTTAATACGCTCC
>JANXSR010000049.1 GCA_025352625.1 Ferruginibacter sp. | reverse complement strand
TGAGCCGCACAACAGATATTATGGCAGATGCTGCCTGGGTTATTTTGTCGAAAGCATCTGCTGTATGTACCGGCAATAGTTTTATTGACGAAGAAGTACTGGCTACAGACGGAATAACTGATTTTGATAAATATGCTGTAGTGCCCGGGGCACAGTTGTATAAAGATCTTTTTGTTTAATAAAAATATAAAGATTCAATAAAAGTAAAAATAGCTTTAAAATAGAAATAAAAAATACGCTGTTCGGGCTATCAATAAAATTTTTAGTCAAAATATTTATTGAAAATCAATTAATTATAAAGCTTCGATAAAAATACTTTCTGATTTTGCAGGAAATTAAGGTATTCCACCCTACCTTCGCCGTCCATTAAAAAAAGCCCTTCGGGATAGCGAAGGCATCACTATCCTTCGGCTCCGCTCAGGATTCAAAGGAATTAATCTAAAATTTAAAAAAATGAGTAAACTACATTTCACCACCAAACATGCGAACGAGGCTACCGTTACACACAACTGGTATGTAATAGATGGTACTAATCAAACCGTTGGCCGTATGTGTTCTAAAATTGCAGCAGTTCTTCGTGGTAAGAACAAGGCTTATTACACTCCACACGTAGACTGCGGAGATTATGTAATTGTAATTAATTGCGAAAAGGTTAAACTGACCGGCAATAAAATGGATGAAAAAGTATACGACAACTTTAGTGGTTACCCTGGTGGCCGCAAGGAAGAAGTTGCTAAAGATTTGTTGAAACGCAGACCAGAAGTGATTATCGAAAGAGCGATCAAAGGAATGCTTCCAAAAAATCGTTTGGGTCGCAAGATGTACAAAAAATTATTTGTATATGCAGGTGCTGAACATCAGCACAGCGCTCAAAAACCAGCCGAATTAAAATTCTAAATCACCAACAGCCGGTAGTGAAACTATCAGCCAAAAGATAAAATAAATGGAAAAGCAAAAAAATGCAGTTGGCCGTCGTAAAGAAGCTGTAACCCGTGTTTTCTTAAGCAAGGGAGATGGTAAAATAACAATCAATGGTAAGGATTATAAAAATTACTTCTCATTGGTATACCTTCAGAACCAGGTAGAATCACCACTTAAAGTTGTTGAATCTACTGACAAATTTGATATTGTTATCAACGCACAAGGCGGTGGCATTAAGGGCCAGGCAGAAGCGGCTAAATTGGGTATTGCCCGTGCATTGCTGGAAGTTAGTGCAGACTATCGCCCGGTATTAAAAGCAGCAGGTATGCTTAAACGTGACCCACGTTCTGTTGAGCGTAAAAAACCAGGTCGCAAAAAAGCAAGAAAAAGCTTCCAGTTCAGCAAACGTTAAACTGTTTTTGGTTTGGTGTTTATTGTTTTTCGTTTTTAAAACGCAATCAA
The DNA here is from genome assembly GCA_025352625.1 of Ferruginibacter sp. Taxonomy (GTDB): domain Bacteria; phylum Bacteroidota; class Bacteroidia; order Chitinophagales; family Chitinophagaceae; genus Ferruginibacter. Next base: position 887 of record JANXSR010000049.1, on the reverse strand, counting down.
CAAACTTCAAACCCGGTGGTAAACAATAAACAACAAACACAAAATATTAAATATATACAATGGAAAATACTTCCTTACAACAGCAACTTCTTGAAGCAGGTGTTCACTTTGGTCATTTAAAAAAGAAGTGGAATCCTAAAATGTTACCTTACATTTTTGCTGAAAAAAAAGGTATTCACATTATTGACCTCAATAAAACCGTAGAAGGTTTACAGGAAACTGCTGCTGCATTAAAGTCAATTGCAAAAAGCGGTAAAAAAATAATGTTTGTTGCTACTAAAAAGCAAGCCAAGGAAATTGTTTCTGATTGCGCTAAACGTATTAATATGCCTTACGTAACAGAACGTTGGTTAGGTGGTATGCTTACCAATTTCAATACTGTTCGTAAGAGCGTTAAGAAAATGCAGAGCATCGAAAAAATGCTCAACGATGGCAGCATTGATAATCTTACCAAAAAAGAACGTTTAACACTTACCCGTGATAAAGATAAAATGGAAAAAGTGTTGGGTGGTATTGCGCAAATCAGCCGTGTACCGGCAGCCTTATTTTTGGTTGATATCGGTCACGAACACATTGCATTGGCCGAAGCAAAGCGTTTAAACATCACTACTTTCGGTATGGTAGATACCAACTGTGATCCAAATAAAGTGGAGTTTGCAATCCCTGCAAATGATGATGCAACCAAATCTATTGCTATTATTGTTAACTACATAGTTGCAGCAATTGCAGAAGGTTTAGCAGAACGTTTAGCAGAAAAAGACGACGATGATAACAGCAGCGACAGTGATGAAACTGCAGAAGCAAAAGCCGCCCGTTTTGAACAAAAGGCAGACAGCAGTGATGAAAGAAATAAAAGAGCAAGAGGTGCTGCACCAACCAAGCGTCGT
>JANXSR010000452.1 GCA_025352625.1 Ferruginibacter sp. | reverse complement strand
AAAAGAATAACCAAAAATTACGCTGCTTCTTAGCTCTTCTCTTCCCAGATCATACTCAAATGCACGATTGTTTCAGCAGCTTTAGCCATGTCTTTTGTACCGATCCATTCCAGTTTGCTGTGGATATTTTGCATGCCGGTAAATATATTGGGACAAGGCATTCCAATATAACTAAAGCGGCTGCCATCCGTGCCCCCACGTATGCTTTCTTTTTTTACTGTTAAACCTGCCCGCTGAATAGCTTCTGCTGCATATGCCACCACCTCCGGATGTTGGTCCAGCACTTCTTTCATATTTCTGTATTGTTCTGCAATAGTATATTCCATAGTGGCACCGCTAAAACATGCTACTACTTCCGCAGCAATTTTTTTCAACCGGTCATGATGCTGTTGTAAACCAGTAATCGTAAAATCTCTTACAATAAATTGAATGGTTGCTTTCTCTGCTATCCCATTTACTGCTACCGGATGCACAAATCCTTCCCGGCCTGAGGTAGTCTCCGGGCTCCATTCATTTTTTGGCAACGCATCCAGCACTGCACCTGCAATTTTTAAAGCATTTACCAGTTTGTCTTTTGCATAACCCGGGTGAACAATAATGCCGCTGATGGTAATGATAGCCGCATCTGCACTAAAGGTTTCATCCTCCAGGCTGCCTGCTTCTCCACCATCTAATGTGTAGCCAAATTGTGCTCCTAACTTTTGCATATCCACCTTAGCCGTACCCTGACCAACTTCTTCATCCGGCGTAAACAATATTTTTATATCGCCGTGCTTCACAGATGGATATTGCATAAAATACAAGGCAGCTTCCATAACGGCTGCCACACCACTTTTATCATCGGCACCCAACAGTGTTAAACCACTCGCTGTAATTACACCATGGTTGAGATGCTCTTTTAAATAAGGAGATGCAGATATGCTCAATACCTGAGAGGTATCATCCGGTAACACAATATCGGCTCCATCATAATACCGGCGATGAATGGGCTTCACATTGGTTCCGCTGCAATCCGGCGCTGTATCTACATGCGCACAAAAACAAATGGCAGGAATATTTTTTTTATCACTGTTGCCGGGTATCGTTGCATACACGTATCCGTATTCATCGTTTGTGGCATCGGTTATACCCATACCCAGTAATTCACGGTGCAATATTTTGCTAAGGTCTTTTTGCTTTTCAGAACTTGGATGAGCCGTGCTCGTTGGGTCGCTTTGCGTATCAATTTGTACATAGCGCACAAAGCGTTCGGCTATGTTATCTGGACTGATGTATATCATCGGATAATTTGTAAGTATTGAAATAGGAACTGCAAATTAAATATTTATTTAGTAGTTCCTCTTTAACCGCCGACGGGGCTTATAGCCACCGTAGGGGTTGTGCGGAAACGCTGCTGTTTGATGAAGTACCAAACCCCGTCAGCGGTTGCAAACCCTGACGGCGGTTGACAACTTGAAAAAATAACCGCATATAAAAAGCAGTTTGTACAATACAAACTGCTTTTTATATATTTTGAAATATCGCTACACTATCTCTACCAATTCAATATCAAACACCAACTCCTGCCCTGCTAAAAAATGATTGGCATCTAAAATAATTATGTCATCCTTTACTTCTACCACAATCACTGGTACAGGCTGACCTTCCTGGTTGCTCAGTGTTAATGGCATACCTGGTTCCAGTTTCATATCTGCAGGTATATGCTCTTTTGGAAACTCAATGATGGCTTCTGCACTTTTTTCCCCATAACCGTCTTCCGGCGCAATGTTGATGGTTTTCTTTTCACCTACATTCATACCTGGCATGGCCGCATCAAAGCCTTTGATCATCTGTCCTGCGCCAACCGTAAACTCCAGCGGTTCCCTGCCTGCAGAAGAATCAAATTGTTCTCCGTTTACTAATTTACCTGTGTAATGTACTTTTACAACATCACCTTCTTTTACTTGTGCCATGCTTTAATTTTTTTGATTATAATTAATTTTTTGGGGCAAACATCATACCATTATTAAGCTGTATTGGCGTCGCACTCTTGTACATTTTCAGTTCTATTGAACAATAAAAAAGAGAAGGCAAAAAGCAGGATGTTCCATTTTTTGGCAATTTATTAATTAAAATCTACACCTCCCAATTAAAAAACTTTGTAGACCTTTGAAAGATGAATTGTAACAAAATTTTTCTTTCCCTGATTGCATTGGTATTGTTTGTGAGCAGCCCTGCACAAACAACTAATAAACCGGTAAAAAGTTCAGCCATCATACCAGGTGCCGAACGCATGGACGTATACCTGCCCCTGCTAAAAGGTAAGTCAGTAGCTATTTTTGCTAACCAGACAAGTATGGTTAATAAAACACATCTGGTAGATACACTTGTAAAAAGAGGTATTAAAGTAGTAAAAATATTTGGCCCTGAACATGGCTTTCGTGGCACTGCCAGTGCGGGCGAAGAACTGAACAATGCCGTAGATACAAAAACCGGCATTACCGTAATCAGCTTGTACGGCGACCATAAGAAACCCACTAAAGAAGATGTAAAAGGAGTGGATATATTGCTCTTCGATATCCAGGATATTGGTGTTCGGTTTTACACCTACATCTCCTCCCTGCAATATTACCTGGAAGCCGCCCTTGAAAACCATGTGCCGCTGCTGATTTTAGACAGGCCGAACCCCAACGGTTTTTATGTTGACGGACCGGTACTGGAACCAAAGTTCAAAAGCTTTATCGGTATGCAGCCTGTACCGGTGGTGTATGGCCTTACAATTGGCGAATATGCATTGCTGCTGGCTGGCGAAAAATGGTTATCACCGGAGGCCAATAAAATAAATGCTTATAACATTACCACCCACCCAACAATGGATACCCTTTTTCATGTGCAGGTAATTAAATGCGGCAATTACGACCACAACAGCAAATACGTTTTACCGGTTGCGCCCTCCCCAAATATCAGAGATATTCAGGCGATCTACCTTTACCCTTCTACCTGTTTTATTGAAGGTACCCTGCTGAGCGAAGGACGTGGAACCGATAAGCCCTTCCAGGTTTTTGGCCATCCCTCTTACCCCAAAACCATGTATGCATTTACGCCCAAACCCAACGAAGGTGCC
>JANXSR010000450.1 GCA_025352625.1 Ferruginibacter sp. | reverse complement strand
TACCATTGCACTCGTTGGCGCACGCAATAAACAACAGGCGATACAAAATGCAAAAGCCATTGAGGTAAAACTTACCCATGAAGAGATTGCTTTTATCAACCTGCACCTTTATCAATATTAATAAAATACTAGTGGCAATTTGTGAAAATTAACTGTCGCTTTGCTATCATTCATTCACGGGGCATCCGGCCGGATGACTATAATCTTTCGATAGAAGCAATCTTAACATCTCTGTCAAACGATTCTCCATGGCTGGGGTTATTCTGAATTTTTCTTACAACATCCATTCCTTTAAACACTTTTCCAAAAGCTGCAAAGCCAAGGCTATCAGTGCCTGTTGAACCATTGCTGTCAAATTGTGGCTGATCTCCCACACAAATAAAAAATTCTGCACTGGCAGTTCCGGGTTTAGTACGTGCCAAAGAAATAGCCCCACTCACGTGAGATAAACCCGTTTGTTTTGTTGACTCATGTTCAATACCGGGAAGCTTTGCCAACAGGCTACTGTTTGTTTTAAAAATGCCTCCCTGCACTAAACCACTGTTATATTCCGAAGGAACATTTTCATTACTCAGCACCCTGTAAAAGGAACTGTTTTTATAATACCCGGAATCTACATACAACAAAAAAGCAGCTACAGTTTTTGGTGCCCTATCGGGATATAATTCAATCTCCACCTCTCCATAATCTGTATTAAACAGTACATGAGGGTTTTTATATGTTGGATGGCTACACGCAATAAAAGCAGCCGCCGTTAACAGAATCAATAATTTATTCATACAGGCAAATTACTTACTTATTTTCTATTACAATTATACTTGATTGGGTTATATAAATCAACTTATACGATTTGTTAAAAAGGTTGTCTAATGTAAAAATCGTCTACAGTTAAAATAATCTTTTGAAAGCCGCTTAAATCCGGTTGTATAAATTTCATGCACTTGTATCTCTTAATAAACAAAATTAAAAGCCGGTCGCATTTTTTCCCAAACTGTGTAAGTTAATATCCAAAAAGAAAGGTGGTTGTTTCCTATTTATAGTCAAAAACCCATGGCACCATTTTAGTCTGACTTTCTTTATAAAAATAAACTTTATGCAAACGAACGAAAAATTAATTGAGGTTTTAAATGACCTTATAGAAATTAACAACGACCGTGTACAGGGCTATGAAAAAGCTACACAGGAAACCAAAAATCTTGATGTTGATCTGCAGGCCATTTTTCACAGCCTTGCAAACGATAGCAGAAAATATGGAGCTGAACTTACACAGGAAGTTAACAAGCTGGGTGGCGAAGCCGCCAGGGATACTACAACAAGTGGGAAAATTTACCGGGCATGGATGGATGTTAAAGCAGCATTCGCAGGCCATGACCGGCAGTCGGTTTTATCATCTTGCGAATTTGGAGAAGATGCAGCACAAAAGGCGTATTCATCGGCCTTGGCATCTGATGCAGAAATGAGTGCTGAAGTACGTAAGTTAATTGTTGATCAACAGGACACTTTGAAAATAGCACACAACCTAATAAAAAAATACAGGGATTTGCATCAGGCGGTAAACGCTTAGTTGATCGTTTTACAAATGAAAGCCCCGAAAATTTCGGGGCTTTCATTTGTAAATTTTATGTTGTATAACCATCAGCAATGGTGATGGCTTCCTTAATAATTGTAAGCCCCTCATTAATTTGTTCCCTTGTTACACAAAGTGGTGGCGCAATAAAAATATAACTCCAGCGTACAAATGTGTACATGCCTAGTTCCTTAATTTTTGCAGCTACTTTATTCATCACCACCATTTCATCCGGCTTTGCATTAAATGGTGCCATAGGTTCTTTAGTAGCTCTATTTTTTACTAATTCAATACATCCCAATAAACCAGTATTTCTATAATCGCCAATGGATGTATGTTGCTGTTTTAATAATTCCACCTGCTCTGCTAAATACCGTCCCATTTCAGCAGCATTTTCAATCAGGTTATCATCTTCATAAATTTTCAATGTTTCAACTGCTGCCGCACAAGCCACCGGATGTGCAGAATAGGTAAGCCCCAGGGGCAACATGGCATCATCATATTTGGCGGCAATTTTATCACTCACCATCAAACAACCAAATGGTAAATAACCACAGGTAAGCCCTTTGGCCATCGCAATCATATCAGGTATAATATCATGGTTTTGAAAGCCAAACCACCTCCCTGTTCTACCAAAGCCGCTCATTACTTCATCCATTATTAAAAGTATGCCATGCTGCTTACAAATGTTGCTCACTTTTGCCAGGTAACCTTTTGGATAATGCAAACAACCCGATGAACCCGATTCTCCTTCCAGTAAAATGGCAGCAATATTAGCCGGGCCTTCATAAGCAATAATACGTTCCAGCGAGGCTACAGCTTCTTTCAATAAATTTTCTTCTCCATACTCCCAGCGGTATAAATGCGGTAAGTCAAAATGTACGAAATTAGGCGCCTGTTGTGCATCTACAGGAAATTTTCTTGGATCTCCACCTGCCGTCATTGCGCCATTTGAAGAACCATGATAAGACTGATACCTTGTCAAAATTTTATGCCTGCCCGTATACAACCGGGCCAGCTTAATTGCATTCTCAATAGCAGTGGCTCCACAGACAGTGAAGAAAGCTTTGTTTAAATCTCCCGGGCAAATTTCTGCAAGCTTCTTGCCCAAATCGCCCCTTGCTTTGGTAACACAACCCGGCGTAACATAACTGATTTGTTGCATTTGCTTTACCACTGCATCAGTGATGCGCTGATCGCCGTGCCCAATATTTACATTCATCAACCCCGATGAAAAATCGATGTACCTTTTATCATCATAATCATACAGGTAAACGCCTTCCCCATATTTTACCGCAATGGGATCAATCCCTTTTTGTTTACTCCAGGAAAATAACGTGTAGTCAAGATTATTCTGAATAATTTCAGTTGTTTCAGAAATTGTGCTTGTATTCATAATACTTGCTTTTTATTATCAATAATAATTTAACTCATCCAATTCACACCCGCTTCGGCATTCCATTTAATAGTACTTTTTTTCAATTTAGTCCAGAATGCAATGGAACTTTTACCCGTTATATCTCCCACTCCAAACTTACTTTCATTCCATCCACCAAAACTAAAGGGTTCCCTTGGTACCGGCACGCCAACATTTACACCGATCATTCCGGCACTTGCCCTGTCAATGATATAGCGTGCCATACCGCCATTCTGCGTAAACACACTTGCACCATTACCATACGGGTTAGCATTCTCAATTGCCAATGCTTCGTCAACCGTATTGGTACGCATAATGGAAATTACCGGCCCAAAAATTTCTTCTTTGGCCACACTCATGTCGGGTGTTACATAATCTATTACCGTTGGGCCCACATAACACCCTTTTTCTTTCCCGGCAACTTTCGCATTACGGCCATCAACTAAAATTTTAGCACCTTGTTGTTCTGCTTCAGTAATGTACTTTTCAATTCTTTCCTGCGATGCTTTATTGATCACTGCACCAAGATTTTCACCTGGTATAATCTTTCTTGCCTCTTCGCAAATTTTATCAATGATATGGTCAATATTTCCCACGCCGATCATGGCACTTGCTGCCATACAACGCTGTCCTGCACAGCCGCTCATGCTGACTGTTATATTCTGCGCCGTCATGCCCGGTATCGCATCTGGCAAAACCAATAAGTGGTTTTTTGCACCACCCAATGCAAGGCAACGTTTAAAATTAGCCGTAGCTCTTTGGTAGACCAGTTTAGCCACTTTGGTCGACCCTACAAAAGACACTGCTTCAATGCCCGGATGATCGCAGATGGCATTTACAATATCCACACCTCCATGTACAATATTAAATACGCCATCAGGCAGCCCGGCCTCTTTTAATAATTGGGCGATACGGCCACAGCTTAATGGTACTTTTTCTGACGGTTTTATAATCATACAATTACCCAAAGCAATGGCATTGGGTAATGTCCAGTTAGGCACCATAGTTGGAAAGTTAAAGGGTACTATGGATGCCACCACCCCCAACGCTACATGTTCTGTTCTGCATTCCACGCCCCTGCTTACTTCCAGCACTTCGCCCGTAACCAGTTGTGGTAAAGCTGTGGCAAACTCTGTTAGTTCAATACATTTTTCAATTTCAGCTACAGACTCTCCATACGTTTTACCATTCTCTTCGCTACACAATTTGGCCAGTTCATCAAGGTGTTGCTCTAGCAAATATTTATACTTAAAAAAAACCTGCACCCTTTCTTTAATAGGTGTTTTACTCCATAACGGAAAAGCTTTTTTCGCTGCAGCCACTGCATCGTCAAGGTCTGCTGATGCAGACATTGGAACAGTTGATAACAACACTCCATCTTGGGGAGAAATGACATCTAATGTTGAGCTTGCATTCGCAGAGACAAATTGACCGTTGATATAATTTTGAACCGGCGTGTATTTCATAATAAATTTATAAACTAAAATATTTATAGAAAAAGAAAGTAAATTTAAAATATTTTCAGTTATTTACAAAATAACAAACGATTTTGCATTTTTATATAAATATTTATTCACTTTAATTGATTATCATGGAAACAAAAAGTAATACGGTATTAGATGATCTCGACTTCTCTATCTTATCCTGTTTACAAAAAGACGGCAGAATGTCTTTTACAGTAATGGCAGACAATTTAAAAGTCTCCATCGGCACAATCCGCACAAGGGTTAATAAATTGATTGAAGAAGGAACTGTAAATATCATTGGCAGGATTAACCCCGATAAAGTAGGTTTTCATTCCTATGCACACATCGCTATTTTTATAAGACCTGCAACACTCATTGAAAAAGTAGCTCAAAAAATTTGTAAAATGCGGGAGGTAAGTTTCCTGGCTGGCACATCTGGTGATTATGATCTGGAAGTGGATGTGATGTGCCGCAACAACGAGCATCTTGTTAATTTCGTTAATGGCATTTCAAAAATAGAAGGTGTACACCAAACCAAAACTACGCTGTATTTTAAAGTGTATAAATATGCACAGCCAGATCTGAATTTGTTGAAATAACATTCCACACTTAAACATTTATACAACCGTTTTATTTACTTTCAGGTATGAAATTTATTTACCTTTTTCTACTATTGATTACCGGCATTACACAAGCCCAGGTAAACCCTGCCAGCATCACTATTGCAAGAGATAGTTTTGGGGTGCCACATATTTTTGCACCTACTGATGCTGAAGTTGCCTATGGCTTGGCATGGGCGCATGCTGAAGATGATTTTAATACGTTACAATTAGTGGTGCTCTCGGGAAAAGCAAGGCTGGGTAGTGCATTGGGTAAAAAAGGTGCACAGGCAGATTATGTGGTTAACCTGTTGCGGTGCCGCCAATTGGTAGAGGAACAATGGGAAACTTTAAGTCCGGATTTTATTGCATTGGTTAAAGGTTATGTAGCCGGATTGAATGCGTACGCCAAAGCCTATCCCAAGCAAATAAAATACAAACAGGCTTTTCCTTTTAATGAAAAAGACTACCTGACTGCTGTTGTTTTTTCAGTAAGTATTTTTTGTGGAGTAGACAGAACTCTGCCGCAAATATTGGCTGGCAATATTGCCACCATTGGCTTCACTTCACAAGGTTCCAATGCATTTGCTTTCCATCCGTCACGAACAACCACCGGTGAGGCTTTTCTTGCCATCAATGCACACCAGCCGGTTGAAGGGCCCACTGCATTTTATGAAGCGCATTTGCAAAGTGAAGAAGGATGGAATATGCTGGGCGGATTGTTTCCTGGCGGTTGTTTAATCTTTCATGGTACCAATGAAAATTTGGGATGGGCACACACCGTAAACAACCAGGATAAAGTTGATGTGTTTCAATTAGAAATGAATCCTGCCAATAACAATCAATATAAATTTGATGGCCAGTGGATTGAACTTGAAAAGAAAAAGGCAAAACTTCATGTAAAGGGTATTCCTGTTACCATAGGTAAAAATGTTTACTGGAGTAAATATGGCGCTACTGTAAAAACCAAACAAGGTGTATTCAGTATGCGGCTTGGCGCCAATATGGATTGCAAGGCGTTGGAAGAATGGTACCGTATGAACAAAGCAAGGAACTTCACAGAATTTTATACCGCACTCAGTATGACCAGCCTGCCCATGTTCAACATTACGTATGCCGACAAATACGATACTATTTTTTACATCAGCAATGGCAAAATACCAGAGCGCAATCGGGATGCCACATACAATTGGAAAAGCACTGTACCTGGCAATAGCTCGGCTACGCTTTGGAACAAATTTAAACCTATTGAAAAACTGCCGCAGTACCTAAACCCTGCTTCCGGTTATTTATTTAATACCAATCACTCTCCCTTTCTTGCAACAGATAGTGCGTATAATCTTAACCGTAATTTATTTGATAAGAATGATGGCTACGAGTTATTTCATAATAACCGCAGCAAGCGGGTTACAGAATTAATGTATGGTACTGGCAAGATGGAGTATGCCCATTTTAAACAAATTAAATTTGATGAACAATATCCTACCACGCTACAGTTTAGTTATTCTATCGATAGCATGTTGCAATTGGATGCAGAGAACTATCCCCAATTAAAAGAGGTAATTACCAATCTACAGCGATGGGATCACAAAGCACTGGCAACAAGCAAAGGTGCCGGCGTATTTTTGTTGGTTTATCAGTACCTCACAAAAAAATTAGCAGGCAGTGCTGCCAGGCAAATAACCCTGCAGGAAGCCATTGAGACCTATCAATATGTGAACGATTACATGCTGCAACATTTTAAAACTACCAACCTTGTATTAGGAGATATTCAAAAACTGGTAAGGGGAGAAGATGCCCGTCCCGCTGCAGGTTTACCTGATATTTTATCAGCTTCTTACACAGAACCCTATAAAGATGGAATGCTTAAGGTAACTACCGGCGATGCCTATATTTGTTTTGTACGTTACCCCAAAAATGGATTGCCTATCATTGAATCTGTTAACACTTTCGGAGCTTCTTCACACCCGGAGTCTCTTCATTTTAAAGACCAAATGGAACTTTTTCAAAAGCAACAAACCAAACACATGACACTGGATAAAAATGAAGTATTACAACATGCAGAAAAAATTTACCATCCCAAATTGTAATAACTGCAACAAGCTAAATTAGGTATAAAAAAGGTTAAGTTAATTTACATGTAAACTATTACACTATTGAAATAGTCATCTCACTTACTCATCTGTTTTATACTTATTTTATCAAAGCTGGCTTTTTGACATATTTAAAATAGCTATCCCAAAATTCACAATATATCTCTCACAATAATGGGTAAAAAATTCCCGATTAAAGGATAGGTTATACAGGTTTCACTATCAAAAAGTTTGGCACCATATTTAATCACTGCTAAGGAGAAAAGAAAGATTTTGCGAAAATTATCAAAGGCTGTGGTAGTTACCTGGCAGATTAAAAAAGTTAACTGATACTAAATGATACCAGCACCGGAAATTTCAGAAACTAAGCCGGCTGAAAAATATTTTATCTCAAAAAAAACGGATGTCTTTTTTAATGATATCTACAAAGTCTATAAATTCATTGCGCTTTTCTTTAAAGAAGCATTTTCTGCTCCGTTTGAATTTAAAGAAATCATTAACCAGTGTTATGAAGTAGGTTATAAATCGCTGGCATTGGTGTCGTTGACGGGCTTTATAACTGGAATCGTTTTTACTAAACAGTCCCGGCCTTCGCTGGCAAATTTCGGAGCTAGTTCCTGGCTGCCTTCACTTATTTCAATTGCCATTATAAGAGCTTTGGCACCGTTGGTGACTGCGTTAATTGCAGCAGGAAAAGTGGGCAGTAATATGGGAGCAGAGCTAGGCTCTATGAAGGTAACAGAACAGATTGATGCAATGGAAGTATCAGCCACTAACCCTTTTAAATTTTTAGTAGTAACACGTATCACTGCTATTACAATTATGTTGCCAATACTGGTTTTGTACACCGGCTTTATTGGCATGATGGGAGCCTATCTGAATATTCACCAAAATGAACAAACCAGCTTGATTGCTTTTTTTAAAAGCGCTTTTGGCACCATCTCTTTTCTTGATATTTTTTCTTCTATTTTTAAAGCTACCTGCTATGGATTTACCATTGGTGTGGCGGGCTGTTACCAGGGATACAATGCACAGAATGGAACGCAGGGTGTAGGTAGGGCAGCAAACTCGGCAGTTGTACTTGCCATGTTTATGATTTTTGTAGAGGAGATGGTAATTGTACAATTTGTAAATGCGATAAGATAAATAATAAAGAATTGATGGATACAACCTCACCTGATATTGATACAAAACAATTAGTAATTTCTATAAAAGATTTAAAGAAATCATTTGGCAAACTGAAAGTATTGGATGGAGTTAATATTGACATAGAAAAAGGAGAAAACATTGCTGTGCTCGGACGTTCTGGAAGTGGCAAATCTGTATTGATTAAAATCATATCCGGTCTTCTTAAACCCGATAGTGGTTTGGTGAAGGTACTTGGTGAAGAAGTAGATACCATTAGCGCAAAAGCTTTACAGGAACTACGACTCAAAATTGGATTTTCTTTTCAAAACAGTGCTTTGTATGACAGCATGAGTGTCAGGGGCAATCTCGAATTTCCTTTGGTAAGAAACAGGCGAAACTTAACCAGGAAAGAAGTGAACAATGCCATCGAATCGGTATTGAATGATGTTGGTTTATTACAAACAATTAACCAAATGCCTTCTGAACTTTCGGGTGGGCAAAGAAAGAGGATTGGCATTGCACGCACATTGATACTGCAACCTGAAATTATGTTGTATGATGAACCTACTTCAGGCCTTGACCCAATAACCTGCATTGAACTCAATAATCTTATCGTAAAAGTGCAGCAACAATACAATACCAGTTCCATTATTATTACGCATGATCTTACCTGTGCCAAAACAGTTGCTAACAGGGTTACTATGTTGGTGGAAGGCAAACTTTTAACACCTGGAAGTTTTGACGAAGTGTTTGCTTCGCAGGATGCCAATGTAAAAACATTTTACGATTACAATTTTATAAACAACACATGATGACAATAAAAAGCAACCGCCCTGTAATAGTTGGTATGTTCATACTTTTAGGTTTGGCCATTTTGGTGGTAACCTTATTTACATTAGGCGGCGAGAAAAAAACTTTTGTAAAATCGTTTACGCTGAATGCCCTTTTTACTGATGTAAACGGATTATTAAAAGGCGCTAATATTTTATATTCGGGTGTGAAGGTAGGTACCGTAAAAAAAATAAGTTTGTATGGAAATGCGCAGGTGTTGGTTACCATGAGCATTGAAAATGATGCTGAATCGCATATTCACAAAAATGCAAAAGCAAAAATTGGATCTGATGGTTTAATTGGTAACAGGATAATTATTATTTATGGTGGCGATTCAACAGGTGCAGAGATTGCAAAAAATGATTTTTTAACAGTTGAAAAAGCAGTTACAACCGAGGATATGATGACTACCCTACAGGCCAACAATAAAAATTTATTGGAGATAACCAATGGTTTTAAAAGCATCAGCAAGAAAATAGATAGTGGCAAAGGAACGCTTGCTACTTTATTAAATGATCCCTCAATGGCTAACAAACTAAATGGCACTGTAGATAATTTACAATCAACAGTGGCTAATTTTAAGGCGGTTTCTGCAAGTAGTAAAAACGTACTTGCAAGCCTGCAGGATTTTTCCGGCAATCTTAACAAACCTGGTAATTCAATGAACGCGTTGGTAACAGATACCGTTATATTCAGAAATATTAAAAGCACATTGGCACAGTTGGAGCAGGCCTCCAATGAAGTAACCCAATTTACCGTTAACCTGAAAACTACCAGTGAAAAACTAAATCAAAAAGACAATATGGCTGGTGTGCTATTGAATGATCCGGCAGCAGCATCTTCGATGAAAGGTACCTTACAAAACTTACAGGCGGCAAGTCATAAACTGGATGAAGATTTAGAAGCATTGCAACATAATTTTTTATTAAGAGGATTTTTTAAGAAAAGGGCAAAAGAAAATAAGATTGACACAATCATCATTAAATAAAAATTAAGACTTCTTTTAGTCAGGTGCATTTAACCAATGTTATCAGCTTTGATTTTGTAATTTTTTATAGAACCATCTTTTGGCCATTTCTGCTGAAATAATATAAGCAGCAATGATCAATAACATCCATCCATAAAACGATAAGGGCAGGCTTACAAAACCCAATAAACCCGCAAACGGCATTAAGGGGATAGAGAGTACAAATAGTACAACAAGACTGGTGGCAATAGCCAAATATTTCCCAGGTAAACTTTTAAAGAAGGGTAATCTGGTTCTTACCACCAGCACAATCAACGTGGCAGAAATAACAGATTCTGTAAACCATCCTGTTTGAAATACCTTCTCATTCTCTTTCATTAAAAAAAGCAACACGCCAAAAGTTAGGTAGTCGTATACAGAACTCAACAAACCAAACACAATCATAAAACGTTGTATCAGCTTAATGTTCCAGCGTTGTGGTTTGCTTACAGAAATATTATCCACCCGATCTGTTGCAATGGCCATTTCCGGAAAATCGGTTAATAAATTTGTGAGCAATATTTGCTTGGGCAGCAAAGGGAGAAATGGCAAGAATAACGATGCACCCGCCATACTGAACATGTTACCAAAGTTGGCACTGCTTGCCATAAAAATATATTTCATTGTGTTGGCGAATGTTTTTCTCCCGGCAATGATGCCTGTAACCAACACATTCAAATCCTGGTTTAATAAAACAATATCGGCTGCTTCTTTCGCTACGTCTACTGCTGTATTTACAGATATACCAACATCTGCTGCATGTAATGCCGGTGCATCATTGATGCCATCCCCCATAAAGCCAACAACATTGCCCGATCTTTTTAAAAATTCAATGATTCGTTCCTTTTGATTGGGTTCCACTTCTGCAAAAATATTTGTTTTAGGAGCCTTTTCAAACAGGGCCCTGTCACTCATTTCACGCATTTGCATGCCGGTAAGTATCACGGGGTTTTCAAGCCCTATCTGCTTTGCAAAACTGGCTGCCACCAATTCATTATCACCGGTAATTATTTTAAGTTGTACCCCCAAATTATGCAGGTTAGCTATTGTTTGTTGGGCATCTTTTTTGGGTGGATCAAACAAAGTAATGAAACCAAGAAAAACCATATTTATCTCCTCTTCCCTTGTAAAATTTTTATCGCTGTTCCCTTTTTTATAAGCTACCCCCAATACTCTAAAACCGGCTGCACTCAGCGTTGCATATTCGTTGTGAATGGCGGCCAGTTTATCTTTAATGGGAATAATATTTCCATTGGCAGTTTCAGCCATATCACAAATACCAAGTATAACATTGAGGGCACCTTTGGTGATGGCAAAATTGGCTGCCGCATTCTTAACCTGTATGGTTAGGCGCTTGCGGATAAAGTCGTATGGTATTTCAGTCTGCACCACAAAGCCATCTTCACCATCCTTGTAGTTGTTACGAATAGCTTCATCAATAGGGTTTTTAAATCCCTGTTGCAGGGTAGCATTTAGCCACGCATATTTCATCGTCTTTTCAGAGTGGTTGCCTTCAATATCCAACGCATCTTTCAGCGTTACTTTTCCTTCGGTGATGGTGCCGGTTTTATCTGAACAAAGGATGTTCATGCAGCCAAAATTTTCTATGGATGAAAGCCGCTTTACAATTACCTGTTGCTTTGCCATGGCTCTTGCACCAACAGAAAGATTTACACTAATGATGGCTGGTAATAGTTGTGGTGTTAAACCAACAGCCAATGCCAGTGAAAACAGAAATGAATCCAATGCAGGTTTGTGTAATAACACATTGATGGCAAAAATAATAATCACCAGTACAAGTGTTATTTCCATCAACATATAACCAAACTGCCGTATTCCCTTTTCAAAATCGGTTTCCGGTATTTTTGTTTTTAAGTGGTCGGATATTTTACCAAACTCCGTTTGCTTGCCGGTTTTAATTACAATAGCCCTTGCCTTGCCACTAATTACATGCGATCCCATAAACAATGAATTGCTTCTTTTTGCCAACGGCGCATCTGCGGCAACGGTTCCTGCAACTTTTTCTACGGGGTAAGTTTCACCGGTAAATGCGGCCTCGTCAATAAAAAGTTCTTTCGAGTCGAGCAATAAACTATCAGCTGGTATTACATCTCCGGCAGACAACACAATAATATCTCCCGGCACCACATTCTCAACTGGCAGTTCTGTTTCTTTTTCATCTCTTACAATGCGGCATTTTATCTGCACCATTTTTAACAATTCATCCACGGCATTGGTGGCTCCTTTTTCCTGCCAAAAGCCCAGTAAACTGCTGAAGAAAATGATGAATAAAATAATGGCTGCATCTGAAAAATCTCCTAACCCCATTGAGAGTAATGCTGCTCCAATTAATAGTATGGTGATGGGACTTTTAAACTGCAATAGAAAAAGTATAAAGGCAGAAGAATGTAAAGAAGATTTAAAAGTGTTGGCACCATACTGTTTAATTCTTTTGCCGGCTTCGTTACCCGATAGCCCCTTTTCAGTAGCCGATAAATTTTTAAAAGCATCTTCTTTTGTAAGGTTCCAGAAATTTTCTAATTGATTTATTGTTGGTGGAGTTAGCATTTATTAAAGATAATTTTTAAAACAGATGAAACAGCATCATTAACAACTAAACAGGTATGGACAATTATATTTTAAAACTGGTTAAATTAAGAATTGTTGGTTGCTATTTTTTAATTTCAGCTGTGTTTAAAAGGCCAACTATTTTCTTAGAACCAAACTTGAGCAACTCAATAAAAATTATACAGCTAAAAGTAACAATAAGAATATTTGTCATTGCCAGTTGGGGAATATGACTGGTTTTAAAAATGGCCTGCAAAACAGGAATGTAAACAATTGATAACTGCAAACCAACCGTTAAAAAAATTGTTGCCCACATTCCCTTGTTGGCAATAATTCCTGAAGAAATAATTGGATAATAAAAGGACCGAACAGAAAGTGCATTGCCCAACTGGACAAAACAAAGCGTTGTAAACACCATTGTTTGCTGTGTTTTTACATCGTACCCCTGCCTTACTGCCCACCATTGAATAAAAAGAGAAGCAATTGCAATCAGTGTACCTGTTAGCAGGATTCTTGGAATTAACCCTCCCGCAAATAAATTTTCTTTTGGCGGCCTTGGTGGCCTATTCATGATATCTTTCTCGGCTGGCTCCGCCACCAGTGCCAGGCCTGGAAAGCCATCTGTTACCAGGTTAATCCAGAGCAAATGAATGGGGAGTAATGGAATGGCATAACCTAAAATGGGTGCCATAAAAATGGTTAATATTTCGCCCAGGTTGCAGGAGAGCACATACAAAATAAATTTCCGGATGTTATCATAAATTCTTCTGCCCTCTTTGACAGCCTTAACGATCGTGGCAAAATTATCATCCAGTAAAATCATATCAGCAGATTCCTTTGAAACGTCTGTACCCGTTATTCCCATGGCAATACCAATATCTGCCTGCTTCAATGATGGTGCATCATTCACACCGTCACCCGTCATAGCCACAAATTCTCCGTTGCTTTGTAAAGCCTTTACAATATTTAATTTTTGCTCTGGTGATACCCTTGCATAAACGGTTGTAGTCTTTACTGTGTTACTAAAATCCGTTACTGATAATTTCTCAAGCTCAGCACCTGTTTTTGCTCCCTCATATCCGTCCTTCACCATACCCAGTCTCTTTGCAATTGCTGTAGCGGTTAGTGGCTGGTCTCCTGTTATCATTACTGTCTTAATGCCCGCTGTTTTACATTGCCTGATGGCTTCAATTACTTCTTCTCTCGGGGGGTCAATCATGGCAGTCATTCCCAAAAAATCCAGCTCGCTTTCTATTGCAGGGTGTATTGTACCAGGATTTTCATCAAATATTTTATACGCAAAAAATAAAACTCTTAAGCCATTTGTTGCCCACTCCCTGTTTTGTTCAAGCCATCCCGGTACCTGGCTTTTAAAGGAAGAAGATAATACTTCCACTATTTTACCCGGTGCTCCTTTTACAAATAATACCCATTTGCCATCATGATTGTGCAGGGTACTCATTCGCATTCTTTCAGAATCAAAAGGCAGTTTTTGGAGTAAAGGAAATTGATCATCTGCATCCATTTTTGAATACCCATTTTTTAAAGCATACTTAACCAGGGCTGTTTCTGTTGAGTCTCCCAATAATCCATCTTCAGAAAATCTGACTTCATTATTTAAAATCATGGCATGGTTTAATAATGATTCTTTTCCAGCAACAGCCTGCAGCTTTTCTACCGTCATTATATTTTGCGTAAGCGTTCCGGTTTTATCACTGCAGATATAAGTAACAGAACCAAGGGTTTCCACTGCCGGTAATTTTCGCATCAACGCTTTTAGCTTTACCATTCTGCTGGCTCCCTGCGCCAATGCAATTGTTATTACAGCGGGCAAGGCCTCAGGCAAGGCTGCCACGGCTAATGACAACGCTGTAAGAAATAATTGAAAAGCAGGCATACCCTTCCACAATCCAAAAGCAAATAATGACAAGCAGATTAAAATAACAATAACGGCGAGCTGCTTGCTAAATACTGCCAGTCTTTTTTGAAGCGGCGTTTGCTGGGTTTCCACTGTAAGCAAACCAGCTATTTTACCCAATTCGGTTTGCATTCCTATAGCAGTTACCATCGCTTTAGCAGAACCATTGCTGACAATTGTTCCTTTAAAAATCATGTTGTGCTGATCGCCTGGTACAAGGCTTTGTTCCTCAATTGCAGCTATTGTTTTTTCAACAGAATTACTCTCACCTGTTAGCGAAGCTTCATCCGTTTTAAAAGCATTTAACTTTATGAGCCTTGCATCAGCCGGAACAATGTCGCCGGCATGCAGTATAATAATATCGCCGGGAACCAATTCGCTTGATTGAATTTTACGGGGGTTGTTGCTGCGCTGCACCATCGTAAATTGTGGGGTCATTTTTTGTAACAACCTGATTGATTGTGCTGCGTTGTATTCCTGCGAATAACCCATCCAGGCATTTCCAATAATAATTGTGAGAATAACAACAGCATCCGTATGCTCACCCACAACAAAGGAAATAATTGCTGCAATGATCAGGATAAGAATCATTACATCTTTAAACTGTTGCAGCAACAATAAAAATTTGCTTTTTTGTTTAGTCTCCTGCAATATATTTTCGCCAAACTCTTTTTGGAGTGCAGGAATAGATTCATTGGTCAGGCCTGTAGGGGATGTTTTAAGCTGATGAATAGCTTCTTCTTTGCTAAGCTGATAGAATGCTACCATTGATAAAAATATATTGCTAAAGTACAAAATCTCCCCATAGCAGAAAGGTATGCGTTACACTTCTGCTGCTGCAAGCCGGTTTTTATTTTTTAATATTTTAAAATGACAAGGTGTTAAGCCGGTATTTTTTAAAATTGGTGGGAAAGATACGCAACACTGCTGTATGTAATGCCCAAAAGGCAATTTTTATCAGTGCCCGTTTCCGGGCCTTGATATTTTCAACAATTTTTTCCTAATTACAATTTAAATTGCTCAACTGCCTGTCACAAATTTCAGCTAACAGTAAAGAGTAAATACACATTCGCTTTTTTAAAACGTTGTTACTAACAAATTGTATTAATAACCGGTTAAACTGCTTTCTGGTGTTTCTTTTTTTTCCTCTCCAAATAAGTAGCTTTTAAAAAAATGGATTGCTTATCTTTCTACCCAGTTTTGTTATCAACTTTAATCTTTAATCCATGCTGGTAAAAACTTACGGCAGTGCAGTTTATGGTGTAGAAGCCATTACCATTGCGGTAGAGGTAAATCTTAACAACCAGGGCAAACCCGAACCGGTTATTGTTGGCCTGCCCGATAGTGCTGTTAAGGAAAGTATGCAACGGGTAGAAAGTGCCATAAAAGATAATGGTTATTTTATGCCCCGTACAAGGCTGATTGTAAATTTAGCCCCGGCAGATATTCGTAAAAGCGGAACTGCATTTGACCTGCCGATTGCCATGGGCACATTGGGTGCAAGCGAACAACTCATTAATCCGGAAAAATTAAATGATTATGTGATAATGGGTGAATTGAGTTTGGATGGAACCGTGAGGTCTATCAAAGGTGCATTACCCATTGCCATACAGGCACGTAAAGAAAATTTCAAAGGCCTTATCGTTCCCAAACAAAATGCCCGTGAAGCCGCAATGGTAAATAATCTGCTGGTATATGGCGTAACTCACTTAAATGAAGTAATTGATTTCTTTAAAGATGAAACTACTTTACAACCTACCATAGTAAATACCCGGGAAGAATTTGCTTATGCACAAAGTGATTTTGATATTGATTTTTGTGATGTTAAGGGACAGGAAAATATAAAAAGGGCACTTGAAATAGCAGCCGCAGGCGGACACAATGCCATTTTAATTGGCCCTCCGGGTGCTGGAAAAACCATGCTGGCAAAGCGCTTACCAACCATCCTTCCGCCATTAAGTTTACAGGAAGCTTTGGAGACTACAAAAATACACAGTGTTGCCGGCAAGCTACCTGAGAATGCGACACTTATTTCAAAACGGCCTTATAGAAGTCCGCATCACACAATAAGTGATGTGGCATTGGTTGGCGGCGGCGGCAATCCACAACCCGGCGAAATTTCACTGGCACACAATGGTGTATTATTTTTAGATGAATTACCGGAGTTTAAAAGAACAGTACTGGAAGTGATGCGGCAACCTATGGAGGAAAGAAAGGTAACCATCAGCAGGGCAAAAATTGCACTGGAATTTCCAGCAAGTTTTATGTTGATTGCATCGATGAACCCCTGTCCCTGTGGTTATTTCAACCATCCTGATAAACAATGTACCTGCCCGCCGGGAGCGGTTCAAAAATATTTGAATAAAATTTCTGGCCCGTTGCTGGATAGGATTGACCTGCATGTAGAAGTAACACCTGTTGCATTTAGTGAACTATCGTCTACCAAACAATTTGAAAAAAGCGAATTGATAAGAGAAAGAGTTATTAAGGCCAGGGAAATACAAATAGAAAGATACAAAGACAATGAAGGTGTACATGCCAACGCTCAAATGAGCAGTAAAACCCTGAAAGAAATTTGTATCATCAATACCGCAAGCCAAAACCTGTTAAAGATTGCAATGGAAAAACTAAATTTATCTGCCCGTGCTTACGACAGAATTTTAAAAGTTAGCAGAACCATTGCCGACCTTGCCGGCAGTGCTGATATAAAAGCCGAACACCTGGCAGAAGCCATTCAATACCGGAGCCTTGACAGGGAAGGTTGGGGTGGATAAAATTTTAAGCTGATCAAACAGATACATAAAAATGAAAGTATTACTAACAGGAGAAACAGGGTTTATAGGATCATTCGTGGCGGAAGTGCTGTTACAAAATAACCATGAGGTAGTCATCATATCTCATGGAAGTCTGCTGCCTGTTTACCTGGAAAAATTACGCAGTAAAATCACTTACTTTCAGGCGGATTTTGGCGAAACCGATGTACTCGAAAAAGCACTGCCGGGCTGCGAAGCGGTTATCACATGGCATGGTCAACGGTTCCTAAACAAACAAGAGGCGTTGCTGCGTATGAACTGTCCAGTAACATTAACAGCAGTATCAGTTTAATTGAAAAATGTATTGATTTTAATATTGACAAATCTATTTTTATTTCTTCCGGCGGTACTATTTATGGTGTAACCGACCATATTGCCATCACCAAATTACATGCTGAAAATCCGGTATCAAATTACTGTTTCGGAAAACTCACTATGGAAAAGCTCCTTCATTTGTATCATCACACAAACCATTTTAATTATACCATTTTCCGTGTTTCAAATGCATATGGTGAATGACAAAATTTGCATAAAAATCAGGGCGTAATCGGCGTGTGGCTAAAAAGCATTCTGCAAAATAAAAAGATAGAGGTATGGGGCGATGGTTCCGTGATTAGAGACTATGTATATGTTATGGATGTTGCCAATGCGGTAGTAAATGCGTTTGATATGGTTGATGGGGCTGCTGTTTATAATATTGGTGGTGGAAAGGAATATTCGGTAAATGATATTATTACAGAGATAAAAATAGTCTTGGTATTTCATTTGAAGTAAACTATAAACCCTTCAGAAATTTTGATGTACCGGTAAATGTTTTAGATATAACCAGAGCCGGTGATGCAATCGGATTTAAACCAACTGTTGAGTTATCCAAGGCATTACAAAACTGTGAGAGTGGATCAGTAAGCAATAAGCTTTATATATTGGTAGCTTTAATACTTTCCCATTTTATTACTTCGAAAATCTCTTTTTGCGTGATATATATAGTAAATCAATTTCAAAGAATTTCTCCCGTAGAAAAGAGAAGTATTAATGATAGACATGGCAATTTTATTTAGCTTTTGCATGCTTACCACATTTGTATTTTTATATTTTTTTTGCATATACAAATTGTTTCTGTAAACATAATAACACCTTAAAGCTGAATGTATTTTCTTTTCTTTTCTAACAAGAAATAAAGTTTTAATTGATGCCCTTTTTAGCAGTGTTCCTATTTGATGAGTGAGTTTAATATTTGAAAACTGAATAATTTTATATCCCGCAAAAAGAGTCTTAATTGTATATTCATGATCTACTGCATCAATAAACAATTTCTCATCAAAGTCGCCAATTTTTTGAAATAAATCAAGATTTAATAAAGTGCCAGATGTAATTAATTCATCGGATAAAACAGCATTACATGACAAAGATTTTGATGCTGTTTGCTGTTCAAAATTAACACCAAACATTGCGACATCAGTTTTAGATTTATATTCATTAAAGTAAAGAAAATAATTCCTGATCATTGATTCTGCAAAACTTGAATCCTGGTCCATCAATAATAACCAATCAAATCCATCAGCTATCGCCTGGTTCGCAGCAGCATTAAGTCGTTTAGCAATTCCTTTATTTTCTCCGTCGTGATAACATGCAAATTTTTGATTTCGTAATAGTTGTTCTTTTAAATTAGTTCCCTGTTCTGTATTATCAAATACATAAATTTTTTCTACCTCATTAGTATAGCTATTGATGTTGCTTAACACTTTTTCTTCGGGATGGTACAATATAACAACGGCAGCTATGCGCATAATTAAGCACTTTAGTTTTACAG
>JANXSR010000395.1 GCA_025352625.1 Ferruginibacter sp. | reverse complement strand
AGCCTTCGTTATTTACAAAAAAAAGAGTGGAAGAACCGGGTATTATTTTTTTACCTGAATAAGTCCTTAAAATGGTATTTACCGGTCTGGTATAAGTACCAACTGTTTCTATTGAATTTTCAAACATAGTTAGGGTTGTTTAATAAGTGTTACAACCAAGATACCTATAGTAGGTTTAGAATTATATTTTTTTTTACCTGTACATGTGGCTTTTTAAAGAAAAAATGTGTTAAAATTGATTTATTATTCCTTTATAAACCGTTTTGTTTCAGTTTTGTTTTTTGTATATAGTTGCAAATTGTATATGCCTTTTGGCAATGAATTAATGTCTATTGAAAAGGACGTATTATTTGTTAAAGAAATGATTCCCTCATTTAATTTTCTTCCACTGGCATCTGTAATTTGAAATATGCTCTTTCCACTTTCTCCATTAACCAGCACAAACAAAATATTTTTTGCAGGGTTTGGTGAAATCTTTAAGGTAAACATGTCAGCATCTATTTTTACAGATATAATCTTAGTGTAAGTAAATTGTCCATCTGCATCAAGTATTTTTAATCTGTAATAGTTAATTCCGTGTATCGGCTGCCAATCAATAGAAGAATAACTTAATTCGATATTACTATTTCCCCTGGCAACAACGAATCCAATAGAAGAGAAATTAGTGGCATCAACACTACGCTGTATTATAAACCCAGCTAAATTTTCTTCACTGGAAGTTTGCCATTTAAGAAGTACTGATTTGTTTTGGAGTGAGGCGGTAAAATCATTTAGCTTAACAGGTAGTGGCGCTCCTTCAGTGAGTAAAAACCTTGCTACTACTCCAAAATTTCCCGGAAATTGGCCATAGCCAACTGCATACAATCCATTAAATCCTAAAGTGATACTTGCAATTCTATCCTGCGACCCGCTAACCATTATTGTTTGTATACCATCTATACCGAAAGTGTTGTCAAAACTGCCATCCTCCTTATACCTGGCGATGGTAAAATCATCACTGCTACCGTTATAAGAATAGCCCCCTACAATGATCTTATTATCAGGTTGAATAAGTACTGATGTACCCCAACTAATTACACTAACCCCTGAATTTACAGAGTTACCACCATTAAAAGTATCGTCGTTCGTTCCATCACTGTTTAATCGAATTACCGCAAATTGATCGTGTTGGCCTCTATAATCATATCCATACGTTCCTCCTATTACTATTTTATCATTACTTTGAATGGCAATGGATTTAGCTGACCATTGACTTGGACTACTATTATTAGAATCAAAAAGAAATTGCAGACCTGCCCAATTACCAAACGTATTATCTATTGAGCCATCAGTGTTATACCTGTTAACATAAAAGGATGATACGGTAACTATTTTACCATCGCTTTGTAACGCAATGCTATTGCTAACATTAGCTATTCTTCCATTTTCATTAAAGCTTACATCAATGGAGCCATCTGCATTGTAGCGTGCAAGCATAGTGCCTCCTGTTAAAATTTTTCCATCTTTTTGTACAACTATTGATGTAGCAAAATCGTTGGTGCCAAAGTCAGTGGTCTGTATTCCATCTCCATCAAAAGATATATCAGCACTACCATCAACATTGTAACGGCTAAGGGCAAAATTACCATTGGAAACACCTGCCAATAAGATTTTTCCATCAGTTTGAATAGCGATTGCATTGGCTTTATCATCTGTGGCGCCAAAATCTGTCATCTGTAAGCCATCAGTAGAAAAGGTATTATCCAAACTGCCATTTAGATTATAACGTGCAAGAACAAAATCATAATTTACCCCATTCCAGGAATATCCTGCAGCAATTATTTTCCCATCTTTTTGAATAGCTGAACTTGTGAAGAATGTAGAACCCTGTTTTACGTAATCAACAAGGGTTCCATTTAAACCAAATGAATTATCGATATTACCATTGGTTTGGTAACGGACAGCAGCAACATAATAATTGTCTCCGTTTATAGTGGTACCCAATGCCAAAATCTTTCCATCATTTTGAATGATTATTGAGTTGCAATAATCATTAGTAGATGCGATGTCAGTTATCTGCAATCCGTCACCTGAAAAATTGAAATCCGCACTGCCGTCGGTATTGTATCTGGCGATTACGAAATTATTATTGTTGCCGTCACCAGTAAAGCCTCCTGCAACAATTTTTCCATCATTTTGAATAGCTATCGAAGTACTTACATCATTCGATCCTCCGAGGTTAGTTATTTGAATACCATCTCCGCTAAAACTAATGTCAGCAGTTCCATCTGCATTGAACCTGGAAATTGTAAAACCATAATCAATGCCATTAATTGTAGAACCGCCACAAATAATAATCTTATCATCCTTTTGAATGGCTATTGAATTTACATATCGGGTTAAAATCTCCTGACCGTTTTCATTAAAAGTATTATCCTGCGTTCCGTTATCGTTATACCTTAACAATATACTATTAGCGGCTACAATAATTTTTCCATTATTTTGAATGGCCAATGCGGAAATATTATAATAAGCGCCTGTTTTTTGTACCCCATCATCACTAAAAGTGTTGTCAAGACTACCATCTATATTGCATCTAATAATTACGCCAAC
>JANXSR010000359.1 GCA_025352625.1 Ferruginibacter sp. | reverse complement strand
TAAAGATATTCAACTGATGAAACAGTACAATATCAATGCAGTGAGAACGAGTCATTACCCCAATGATCCGGAGTGGTATAAACTATGTGATGAATATGGTATGTACCTGGTTGATGAAGCAAATATAGAAACACATGGAATGGGTGCAGGCGGCCAAGGCTGGTATGATACCGCAAAACATATCGCATACAATCCTTTGTGGGCGCCATCTTTTCTTAACCGCATTCATTGCCTGGTGGAGAGGGATAAAAATCATCCATCCGTAATTTTATGGTCGCTTGGAAATGAGAATGGCAATGGCCCTGTTTTTCATGATGCATACAAATGGATAAAGCAACGGGATAACAGCCGTTATGTACAATTTGAATCGGCAGGTGAGGAAGAAAATACAGACATTGTTTGCCCGATGTACCCCGGTATGAATTACATGAAAGCTTATGCTGCATCGGATAAAAAACGACCATTTATTATGTGCGAATATTCGCATGCTATGGGCAACAGCAATGGTAATTTTCAGGAATATTGGGATGTGATAATGACTGATAAAAAATTACAGGGAGGTTTTATCTGGGATTGGGTTGACCAGGGAATGAAAAGAACCACCCCTGATGGAAGGACCTGGTGGGCCTACGGCGGAGATCTTGGTGGTTATGCATTACAGAATGATGAAAACTTTTGTACCAATGGATTGGTAGCTTCTGACAGAAGCATTCATCCTGGTTTAAATGAAGTAAAAAAAGTATACCAGAACATTTTATTTAAAGCAAAAGATGCTGCCAAAGGATCCGTAACAGTTATCAATTTGTTTGATTTTACCAACCTGGCACAATACAGTTTTAAATGGCAGTTAATGCGCAATGGAGAATTGGTAAAGGAAGACACTTTTTCAGTAAATCTTGCACCACATCAGCAAAAAGATATTGCATTAAATATTCCGCAGTTTAAATCTGCAGAAGGAGCAGAATATTATTTAAACGTTTTTGCTTTTATAAAAACGCCCACTCCATTATTACCTGTAGGGCTTGAGATTGCAAGAGAACAATTTAAAACAGCCGGAGATTATTTTGCTGCTTCATCTAACAAAGAGAACAATTTAAAAATTTCAAAAACGGGTGACAATATCAGTTTTACATCAGACAAAATAAGTGGAATGTTTAGTCTTAACCAGGGCCGCATAACTAAGTATACCATTAACAATGATGCACTGAATATTTATCAATATCCAGAACCTTATTTTTGGCGTGCCCCCACCGATAATGATTTCGGTAATAATATGCCTGACGCATTAGGTATTTGGCGCAATGCACACAGCAATCTGCAAAAGAAAAATGTTACGGTTGGCGAACAGACTGCTGCCGGTTTATCTATAAAAGTTGACTATGATTTAATTGGCATCAATGTTCCATACACGGTAGAGTACTTAATTCAAAATGATGGGTCTATTAAGATAACAGCTTCAATTGATATGGCCGGCCGGAACCTTCCAGAACTTCCCCGCTTTGGCATGCGCATGCAATTGCCTGAAGCATTTAGTAACCTTAGTTATTATGGCCGAGGCCCATGGGAAAATTATGCTGACAGAAATACGTCCTCATTTGTGGGTTTCTATAAAGATGAAGTTAAAAACCAGGCCACAGTTAATTATATCCGTCCGCAGGAAAGTGGCTATAAAACAGATGTTCGTTGGTTAACACTTACAAACAAAGATGGTAAGGGTTTGCAGGTGGAAGGGATGCAGCCAATTTGTTTTAGTGCAACCAATAATAAAGCAGAAGACCTTGATCCGGGAAACAGTAAAAAGCAACAGCACTGGATAGATATTAAACCAAGAAAAGAAGTGTACCTGAATATTGATCTTAGACAAAGAGGTGTAGGGGGAGACAACAGCTGGGGCGCATTGCCACATGATCAGTACCGTATGCTGGATAAAAAATATACTTACAGTTATGTTATCAGGTTAATTGATAAATAACAATCAATATTTCGGTATTGGTTTGCGTAAATGCTATTTAAATCTGCCTTTCAAAAATTAATTTTTGAAAGGCAGATTTTTTATTCGTGTACAGCCAATACCGGTACATTGCTATGATAAATTAACTTTTTTGTGTGTTGTGTTTTAAACAGTCTTTCAAAAAAATTGTGGTAGCGGGGGGCAATAATGATGAGATCTATGTTTTTATCCTTTACAAAAACATCTACCGATTCATGAAAATCATAGAGCCTCATGAAATAGAATTCAGGATTGAATTCAGAAAGCAATTCTTCCATTTTATCCCTTTCTTCTTTAAAATCTTCTGTTACTGATATGTAATGTTCACTATTGATATTTAATACATGAAGCGAAGGTTTAAAAAGATGCAACACTCTTTTTAAAGTTAGTAATGTAGGGGTATCTTCTACAGATTTAAGTTCTGACGTAATTAAAGCATTTGATATGCCTTTGTAGACAGCTTCTTCAGGAACAATTAACACTGGGCACACTTCTTTTTCACTTAATTTCAGGGTATTACTTCCAGAAAAACGTTGTTCTGTTTTTGTTTTACCGGTAAGCCCCATCACAATCATAAAAGCGCCTTTTACATGCGCAAAAGCAGCAATACTGTCAATAAAATTATCCCCGGATTCCAGTTCTGTTTCAATTGTATTTACATAGCTGCTTAACTCTGTCTTAAGGCTTTCTAAATAATTTTTAGCAGTTTCAGTATCTTCTCCATCCTGATAAAAGTGATACAGTATTATTGATATATCAGCCTTGCCTTTATACATATTGGCGGCATAGTGAGCAGCATTTAAAGAAGTCTGCGAAAAATCTAGGGGAACAATTACATTTAGCATTAATAAAAAATTTTCTACAAAGTAGATAAAAAACCAAATATTTCAATATTTATTTATAATGCGCATTAAATGCAGCACCCAGTTTTTTGTTTTACTATTTCCCGTGTATTTACTATTAAAATAATTATTCTTTTGGAAATGCAGGGTCAGCCTTTACTTCATTAATTTGTTGCATATGCCTGTTACTGTGTGCTCCAATAAACAGAATCATCTGGTAACAATCAAAACTGCCTATTGGTAAAGTAGCTACATGGTTGCGTAAATCAACATCGGTGTGTTTTACATATTCAATCAATTTCCCCCGGTTTTCTTTAAATGAATTAATAGCATCATCCAGTGTTTTAAAGGGAGTGTTCTGGGGTTCAAAAGGGGCAAAGGTTTTTACTTTTGTGGTTCTGTTTTCGATGTTTTTCATTACTTCTTCATCACTCATTTTAATATCTGCTCTTTTTTCTGTGTTAGCAGGTTGTTTAATGGTTCCTTCTGTTAATTGCCAGAGACCTGTTTCTGTAGCAGCAATGTGTTTTACACAATCCTCCACGCTCCATTTGTCTGGCGCCGGCTTAAAGCTAAGTTGGTTATTACTTAAACCTTTGATTGCATCCAGAACACCATTCTGTGTTTCTTTCAAAAATTTTGCCGCAGATTTTTTTTCTTTTTTTGTTATACCACTATCAGCAGTAGTAAAAGATAATCCAGAAAGCAGGGCTGCAAAAAGCAATATTTTTTTCATATCGAAAAGTTTAGCTGTTTAAAAAAATGAAAAATGTAAAGACAAATTGAAAATAAAAAAAATATTAATGATATCAAATGTTTTTTAATTGTAATTTTTTATAATCTTTGCACTCTTCAATTTTACGAATATGAAATTCTTTTAAGGATACTGTTTAAAACAGCTTCCACTTTTAATCAAATGTATTCAGAGGTTCCCCCTCAGGGAATCCCTTATTTTATTTATTTAGATTTTAAAAAGAATTTCATGTCAACCAATCAAATTTCAATCAATCGTTTATCATCAGTTTTCGCATTAATCCGCCAGTCGTTAAATGGTGAGTTGCAGGATTATACCACCGGCAGTATCCGTAAAGCAGTTATTTTATTGGCCATCCCCATGATGCTTGAAATGTGCATGGAGAGTGTATTTGCAGTGGTGGATATTTATTTTGTAAGCCACCTCGGTAAGCACGCTACTTCAACCGTAGGGCTTACGGAATCCGTTATCACGATCGTCTATTCACTTGCCATCGGTATTAGTATGGCAGCAACGGCTATGGTAGCCAGGCGGGTTGGTGAAAAAAATGCAGAAGCTGCATCCAGGGCTGGTATGCAGTCCATATTTATTTCACTTGCCATTACCATCGCCGTTAGTATTCCGGGTTTTATTTATGCAAAAGAAATATTGCACCTAATGGGTGCCGAAGATGCCGCTATTAAAATAGGGGTTGGCTATACCCGTATCATCATGGGTGGAAGTTTGGTGATAATGTTGCTGTTTTTAATCAATGGTATTTTTCGAGGTGCCGGCGATGCCATGATGGCTATGAAAAGTTTATGGCTTGCCAACATCTGTAATATTATTTTATGTCCGCTATTGATCCGTGGATTAGGCCCCATTCCTGCTTTTGGTGTTGCAGGTGCAGCAATGGCAACAACTATTGGCAGGGGTATTGGTGTTTGCTACCAGTTATATCATCTATTCAATGGTAAGCGGATGATACAATTTACCATTAAACACCTCGTGCCCGATTGGAAAATCATCCGCTCTGTCATTGATATTGCGTGGCCGGCAACATTACAGTTTTTAATAGGTTCCGGAAGTTGGATCGTACTGGCGAGCCTTGTAGTTACAACCGGGCAAAGCGATGCCTCAGCCGGTTACCAGATTGCAATAAGAATAGTAATGTTTTTTATACTGCCGGCATGGGGCATGAGCAATGCAGCAGCAACGCTTGTTGGTCAAAATTTGGGCGCCATACAACCTCAACGGGCAGAAGAATCCGTTATTAAAACGGCGAAATACAATGCTATTTTTATGGCACTGGTATCAATTATTTTATTAGCTTTTGCACCTTCTATTATTTCCCTTTTTACGCAAGAGGCAGCTGTTGCCGGTTATGCAATTTTAGCAGTACGTTATGTTAGTGCAGGCTATGTATTTTATGGTATTGGTATGGTGATGGCCAATGCATTTAACGGAGCCGGTGATACAAAAACACCTACCGTTATAAACTTATTTGGCTTCTGGTTTTTCCAGATTCCTTTGGCGTACCTGCTATCTAAAAATGCAGGAATGGGGCCTGTTGGTGTTTTTATTGCTATTCCGGTAGCAGAGACAGCCATCAGTATTGTTGCTTTTATTTTGTTTAAGCAGGGAAAATGGAAACTTAAAAAAGTATAGCAGTTTCAACAGGTGCCAGGAGATTTTATTAGAAGTAGGTTAGTCATTTAAATTAAGTGCTGGTATTTAATATTTCCATAACAGTATTTAGTTTGATATTTTTGAACCAATTAAAAAACAACTACAATGATACCAGTAAAAGCATTTGCAGCACAAAATGCCGCAGCACCATTAGCACCTTTTGATTTTGAAAGAAGGGAATTAAGAGCAAACGATGTATTAATAGATATTTTATTTTCCGGAGTTTGCCATTCAGATCTGCACCAGGTTAGAGACGAGTGGGGAGGATCAATGTATCCCATGGTACCCGGGCATGAAATTGTAGGTAAAGTAATTAAAGTTGGAAGTGAAGTGAAAAAATTTGTACCTGGTAATACTGCCGGTATAGGTGTGATGGTAGACAGTTGCCGTGAATGCAAACCTTGTAAAAATCATATGGAGCAGTATTGTGCTGAAGGAATGACGGGAACCTACAATGGTTTTGAAAGAGATAAAACAACCATTGCGCAGGGAGGTTACAGTACTCAAATTGTTTGTGATGAAAGATGGGTGTATCATGTAGCAGATTCGCTGGATATGGCAGGAGTAGCCCCCTTGCTTTGTGCAGGCATCACCACTTACTCTCCTTTAAAATATGACAATGTTAAAGCAGGGGATAAAGTTGCTGTTGCGGGCCTGGGTGGTTTGGGACATATGGCGGTAAAATTTGCTGTGGCCATGGGGGCAGAGGTTACCATGCTAAGCACTTCTACTTCAAAAGAAGCGGATGCAAGAAAATTGGGAGCCCACAATTTTGTATTAAGTACGGATGAAGCTGCAATGAAAAAACTGGAAAGTCATTTTGATGTGGTACTGGATGCAGTAAGTGGCAATCACGACTACGAAATTTATTTAAAGCTCCTTGATGTAAGTGGAAAATTACTGGTTGTTGGATTGCCAAAGGACCAACCAAAAGTGAATACATTTGAGTTAATTAAAAACAGGCGCTGCATTATTGGCTCTATGATTGGAGGTACTGCTGAAACCCAGGAGATGCTTGATTTTTGTGCTGAAAAAAATATTGTTGCAGACGTGGAAGTAATACCAATGCAATACATAAATGAAGCTTATGAGC
This sequence comes from Ferruginibacter sp., assembly GCA_025352625.1. Taxonomy (GTDB): domain Bacteria; phylum Bacteroidota; class Bacteroidia; order Chitinophagales; family Chitinophagaceae; genus Ferruginibacter. The sequence continues at coordinate 37,493 of JANXSR010000359.1, read as the reverse complement.
GTATGTTAAAGAATGATGTTAAATATCGCTTTGTTATTGATATGGCGAGTTTAAAACAGGCTTAGAATAGTTGAATTTGCAATTGAAGTTTAATAAAATAAAAGAGGCTGGGATTTCTCCGGCCTCTTTTATTTTGAACTGTTTTATTCAACAACCAGCTTTTGGTAACTTATGTTTTTACCGTCACTAAATCTTACATAATATAAACCCGAAGAAAGGGCACTGATGTTTAAATTTGTAGTGTATGTTCTGCTTTGTGCAGATAAAACCAGCTTGCCACTTCCATTAAAGATATTGATTACACCGGGCTGAGTTAAACCGGTAACGGTTACAATACCTCTGGCAGGGTTTGGAGCTAACCTTAATGTTTGTTGCAATTTGGTTTTAACAAGCAAAATATTGCTGTAAGCATATTTGCCATCTATATCTGCCATTTTTAATCTGTAAAAATATTTATCAGCATTGCTGGTTACATTTTTGTCAATGTAGCTGTAATCACGCTTGCCAGCGGGTATTGTAGCAATGGTAGTAAAAACATTACCGTTAGTGCTGCGCTGCAATTGGTAGTTTAACAGGTTTACTTCTTCTTCTGTTTTCCAATTAATATTAACGTTTTTACCGTCTGCACTTCCTGTAAACGAAGTTAAAGTTACCGGTAAAATAATACCCTTAAAAAGCGAAATATTATCGAAATAAACATTTATTTCAGGTGTGTTATTAAAGATTTGCGTTTGCAAACGGATAGTTATTTTTCTTGTGCCGACAGGTGCTTTTCTTGTGTTGGAATATTGATTCCAGGTATCAAGAGAACCTAAAGCGTTCGACTGAGGGCCGCTGGTATAACTTGTACCCAATATAGTGTTAGAGGCATCCAGAAAATCTACAATAAAACTTCCCTGGTCTGTTTCTCCACTAACCGGAGTTTGTATGTAACCGGTAAATGCATACTCAATTTTACCTAAATCAATATTTGGTGCATCCGCTGTAACATTAATGTCTTGTTTTAATTCAAATGGTCCCTGGTTTGCAATACTACAGCCTGAAAAAAAAGTAGTACCACCAATCGTTCCGGTTGTTTGATCAAATGGATAAAGTGCGGATCCATCAGGAATCATAGTCCAGTTGTTGTAAGTATTTGTGGGGGCGGTTGCACAAGTAGTACCACCTGCACTAACAATCGTCCATCCGGTTCCTTTAGGTAAACTTTCTGCATCATAGTTCACTACTAAGTTTTGAGCAGTAACAAATAGCGTACTAAAAGCACCCAGTATAGAGTAGAAGATTTTTTGCATAGGTCTAATTTTTATCAAATATAAATAAAAACAAAACATTAAAAATAATAGGGTGCATTTCAAATTGTCGCAGACTTAAGGGTTGCCACCCTTTGGAAAGCTACTGCTAAATAGGAATAATCGTGCAAAAAATTGGCAACCCTTGCGACAATTTGAAATGTACCCAAATAATACTACAACAGTAATGGCAGGGTTACTAATTACTTAAATGCTTTATTTTTTTTGCATCAGTTTCATAGACTGTTTTATAATAAATAACAATAGCTTTCCTGTAACCGCTTATTGAAATCTTCTCTACATTTCAATTCTTTAAAAAGTGGCAATTAGGTGCTTCCAATGATTTCTGCAATTTTTTAAAAAACTATTGTTAGGCACATATTGCTTTAGGTAAATAGTTATTAATTTTTATTCCTAAATTGAACTCTAAAGTCAAAAAATAAGCTAAATGAAAAAAATGAACCGTCTTGCATTACAGTCAATCTGTAATAAATTATGCTTACAATTAGCATGCTTGCTATTTGTTGTATCAGCGTCCAACGCAAATAATCTTCCGGGTAAAAACTATGGCGATCCTGCAATTGAAGGAAGATGGGATTTAACCATTGATGTGGCTGGTAAAGAAGTTCCTTCCTGGCTGGAGGTAAGTCATTCAGGTGTGCATATGCTGGTTGGTCATTTTGTTGGTGCCAGTGGAAGCGCCCGGCCGATATCAAAAGTAAATTTTAGTAAGGGTAAAATAAGTTTTACACTGCCACCACAATGGGAAAAAGAAAATAATGACATTGTTGTAGAAGGAACCTTGCAAGCAGGAACTTTAACTGGTACAATTACAGGTGCCGATGGAAAAACGTATAACTGGGTTGGTGTAAGAGCTCCTTCACTTCGCAGAAAATCTGCACCGGTGTGGGGTAAGCAAATAAAATTATTTAGCGGAACTGATCTTAAAGGATGGCATGCAATGGGAGAAAATCAGTGGGTGGCCAAAGGGGGTATTTTGCAAAGCCCCAAACCTCTATCCAATCTTGTTACAGATCAAACTTTTAACGACTTTAAATTGCACATTGAATTTCGTTATCCCAAAGAAAGTAACAGTGGTGTTTACCTGCGTGGAAGGTACGAAGTACAGGTTGCAGACAGCAAAGGGCTAGAACCTTCAAAAGACCAGCTTGGGGCAATTTATGGCTTTATCACTCCCAATGAAATGGTTGCAAAAGAGCCGGGGCAATGGCAAACCTATGATATTACACTTGTAGGCAGAATAGTTACCGTGGTAGCAAATGGTAAGACTATTATTTGCGAACAGGAAATACCTGGAATAACCGGTGGTGCTATCAATAGTAAAGAAGGCGAGGCAGGTCCCATATTTTTACAGGGAGATCATGGAACAATTGAATACCGCAATATTCTTATAACACCTGCTAAGTAACCTATTTGATTAAGTAGCAGTTAAAAGAAATTGTCATCGTTATTTTTTACAATGGCCGGCAGCAAAGCCGGCCATTGTATTTTGCAAAAACCTAGAAAACTAATTTATAGACTTTGTCGGGATTGAAATTGAAAGTAATAGTTTGATCCTTACAGAGGCCCGCCTGTATCGTATAATATTTTAACGATGTTCTTTTCTCCGGGCTTACTATCCATTTCGTAAGACTTTATTCTTTTTCCATCAATGATTTCCAGCACTGAAGTATTAGGGGGAATTGAACCCAGGTTATCAGCCATAAAAATAATCGTATTTGCACCTGGCTTTAATGTTACTGTAAAATATTTTGGAGTTTTTTTTACAGGGCAACCCTGCACAAGCCACCCGTTATTTATTTTGATTGAAACACTATCACCATCATCAATTACATCATCCCAAATGGCAAAAGTAAGTTGTTGTGAATGGGATATGATGCTGCCTACCAGTTTTTCACCTTTTAATAATAATTTTTCTTCGCCGGGTTTAGTGTTCTCTACAAAGTATCTTTCTTTTGATTTATCTGGATCACAAACCAGTTTTACTGTAATAAATGTTGCGCCACTGTCTTTTCTGGTTGCAAAGTCAAGTGTAAATTTTTTATTGCCAAACTCAAGATTCAGTTTGCTTGTACTGGGTAAATCTCCTCCAAAATTATCCACAAAAAAGGTGAGGATATTTACCCCCGGGGAAAGCAGGATGTCAGATTCGTATTTCTTTTTTTCTGTTTGAATTTTATCAAAAATTACCTGCCCATTTAAGGTAACAGATACCACATCATTTTTCTTTTTTTTACTTGCTGAAAAATTAATAATGCCATCCCGTGTTGGTAAATAAATAGTATCTCTTAAGCCAAAATAAGTGGGTGATAAAGCCGGCTCCAGCATGCGATCGCTTTGGTCATCATGCCAGGGGGTACTGCTGATTTTTTTTAAGCTGATATCTGCCCCTTTCAAAAAATTGCGCAATCTTATTTCCGTTGGCTGTAAAGTATCTGCAGTAGCGGTTTTTGGGATAGCAACCTGTTTAGTCTGCATGCGGAGGATATTCAAAACGGGTATTCCTTTTAAGTCTTTGCTAAGATCAAAACTGCCGCTTAATAACAACGACCAATCATGTAAACTGAAAGGCTTTTCAAATCTGGGATATTTGTTTCTGCTGATGCCTAACTCACGGCTGTTTTTTTTAACAAGCAATAATTCGTATTCCGCAATAAAGCTATCGCACTCAATTTTTAAATGTGCCGGGTATAATATGTTTCTTTGAGAGGGAGCAATATTTAATTCAAATTTTACAGGAGAGGAAGTTAGATCTGGAGTATACTCCATTCGCCAATTGCCGGCAAAAGCATCAGTTTGTGCAAGTAGTTGCAAAGAATAAAAAGGGCAACAAAAAATGAGTAAAAAAATATTTTTAATCACAATATTTTTTTAAGGTACCAACACGTACTGCAAAATTGCAGCATAAAGTTACCTTTAAATTCGTCAGTTTTATTGCTTCAATCTTTTGCAGCAATAAAAAAAATGAAAAATTTTCTATAGAAAAAAAGTAGAAAAATACTCTAATTAATTAGGCGATTTTTTTACATACTTCGTCAATATTACAATTTGAGCATCGTTTACTTTACCTTCTATCTGTTCAGGATTATCTTCTACCAAACGAATTTTGCGAACCACTGTACCAACTTTGGCACTAAAGGTTGCCCCCTTTACATCCAGTGTTTTAACCAACACAACATTGTCGCCGTTGTTAAGCACTGCACCAAAACAATCTACATGTTTAACAATATCATCCGGGTCTTTATCATCTCCCGAAGCTTTTGCCCATTCAAGGGCTTCATCATCCAGGTAGGCAATATCTAAAAGGTCTGGTACCCAATCCAATTGTTTTAATTTATGCAACATACGCCACGAAACTACTTTCACCGCCGGCTCTTCACTCCAGATACTATCGTTAAGGCAACGCCAGTGATTGGCATCGGCCGTTTCAATATTTTTCATTTGCGCATCGCAGGTTGGGCATATCCAAAGATGCTGCGCTAACTTGTTGCTGGAACTGGAGGGTACTGCATATGAAATATTGGCTTCTTCCGAGCCACACAATTCGCAACGGCTGTTGCTTCTTTTTTGTAGTTCCTTTTCAAAACTCATATTGATAATTATTTATTAAAAGGGGCAAAGGTAATAAAATATTTTGCCTTGTTATTGAGTAGTATCTGCAAATAATAAATCTGTAAAATATTAACAGGGCAGCGTTCTATGCTGAATTTGACGAAATATTTGATTGCCGGTATTTAAATATGTTAATTACAAAAGCCTATAACATTACTTTTCTTTTTAAGACTACCATGCCACGGTACTCCTTCTTCATCAATTCAAAGTCTGGAAGCGGTAATTGAAAGCTATCACAAATGGTATAGCCCAGTGATGTATAAAACGCAATGGCATCCGTTGCAGAATCCATTGCCTTTAAAAAAATAATTTCTTTATGTAATTCTTTTGCACGTTGCAAAGCAAGCAGCATTAACTGTTTTCCGAGCCCTTTGCCCTTTGATGTTGTATACAGGTAAATTCTTTCTACTTCCATTTTGTTCGCTTTTTCTTCGCCTGGTAAAATTGCAAATAAATTAAGTTTTATATATCCTGCCGGTACACCATGTACTGTAACAATATAATATTCTGTGGCAGGATTGGCTATTTCTTTTTCCATTTTATCTGTGGCATACGCATATTGCTCCATGTACCATTCAGCACCACCGGGATACCAAAGATGTAAATAATGTTGCTTATAAATTTCTTTTGCAAGTTTGCTAAGCAGCACTGCATCCGTAAGAGATGCTTTGTAGATATTGATCAATTTTGTAAAAATAACAGATTAAAAATCAGGCGGTAATTATTTGAATCAAATTTACATCATCCAAAATTATTGCAGGCTATTCAAATTAAGCAATGTTGGTTTAATCAGTTGGAGCAACTTCCTATGTTATCTTTATTAAAATCATTACAGGGTTTTCCAATCGCTATTTTATTGCGTAAATTATTAAAATCGAAAATTAATTCCATGGCTAATTGACGTTCAGTTAGCAATACTTCGCCAAAGGCCTTGCAAGATTTGTGCGATAATATTTTTCTTTTTCATTATCTATAAACAACAATTAAAAATATTTAATCTGCAATATTATTTACAAGGATGAAGCTTGTTGGCTTTTCAGAAATTCATTTCGTACTACTTTAGCTGTTTTATGTTGGCCTGTATGGCTCCAGCCCGGTGCCATGATGATGTAGAGCAATTTGTTTTTTATGCCGGGCGCTTTTATTACATCTTTTGCAAGGGCAACGATTTCGCCAAAATATACATCAAGAAAATTGTGGGGATTCATTTGGCGGGTAATACCATATTCGGGAGGGAGTTCTGGTTTTTCATGTTCTAATGTTCCAAAAATCCTATCCCAGATATTAAGCAGGTTGCAGAAATTAGTATCCATGTACAAAGGATTTTTAGCATGGTGAACACGGTGATGTGAAGGGGTTAGTACAAAAGACTTCATAAAGCCCAGTCGCCCGTCTTTTAAAATATTTTCGCCCACGTGTATAAAGGCACCCCAGGTGCCATCTATAAACATAATGAAAAATAACAGCGGAGGATTTACACCCAGTAAAATACAGATAGAAGTTCTAATTACATCTGCATAAGGACCTTCAAGAAAAAAATGTGCGTAGGTTACAGAAAGATTCATGGTATCCGGCGCATGATGGGTAGAATGCAAACACCAGAACAATCGTACTTTATGGCCCAGATAATGATAAACAAAATGCGCCAGCTCCCAAATAATATAGCCGTAAATGAGCCAGTACCAGGTAAAGGAAGTTTTAATGAGTGCATATTTTTCAAATAATCCTATGCAAAAGCTAACAGCTGCAATAGAAATAAATCTGCCAACAAAATTGTTAAAAACATAAATCAAAAAAGTAACCTTATAATCGCTCCCCCGAAATTTTTTATAAATAGCAGCCCTAATAATTTCAATAATCAGTAACAATGGAATTAATGGCCCTACGGCACTCGTAATACCGTCTAATGTTTGCAGTGAACTGTAATCACCCGACTTAAACATTTTTAGCCAGGCTTCAATGCCAAGAAAAGATATCAGCTCGTGAAAAAGAAATTGAAAAATTTCCATTGCGGTTATATTTTTAAATTGCGTCTGTAAATATAATAATCAAAGTGATCCAATGGGCAGCCTGTTTTTTTCTTAATTTCAACCCTGCTTTTTTTAAATAAAATCAACAATGTTATGCGAAGTATTTACCTGTTTACAATTTTACTTTTTACCGCATTTTCTGCTGTAGCACAAAATAAATCAGGCGGCACTCCGGATATCATTCTTTTTAATGGCCGTGTATGGACAGGTAATGAGGACGCTGCTTTTACTGAAGCTGTGGCTATACGGGGAAACAATATTCTGCAAACAGGTACATCTGCTGAAATTAGAAAACTGGCAGACCAACATACTAATCTTATTGACGTGCAGGGAAAATTAGTAACGGCGGGCATTAATGATGCACATATCCATTTTCTCGAAGGATCATTGGGTTTAACCGGCATAGATTTGTATGAGAGTAAGACCCTGGATGAAGCTCTGACAACTATAGAAGCATTCGTAAAAAAAACATCCCGAAAAAAATGGATCACAGGCATGGGGTGGCAATACGGTATTTTTGAAGGCGGTATGCCAACAAAAGATGCTCTAGTGAAATTAGATAAAATTGTTAAAGACCGCCCTGTATACATTGATGCATATGATGGGCATAGCATATGGGTAAATAGCAAAGCAATGGAAATGGCAGGAATAACAAGGGGTACAAAGTTTGAAGGATTTGGAGCAATAATAAAAGATGCCAATGGAAATGCAACCGGTGCTATTACAGAAGGTGCCAGATCGATTGTTTCAAAAATTATTCCACCACCAACCACAGAAGAAAAATTAACTGCATTAAGAGAAGGAATGAAATATGCCGCAGCACATGGCATTACCAGTATTCAAAATGCAAGCGGTACTGTAGAAGAATTTTCACTGTATGAAACCTTATTGAAAAACAGCGAGCTTACCCTTCGGTCAACGACTGCTTTTAGTGCAGGCAAAAAAGCAACAGAGGAAGACATACAGCAGTTTATAAAAATAAAAAACCGCACAGATAAAAACCCTGTTTTGAGGGCCGTTTGTATAAAGTTTATGCTGGATGGTGTAATTGAATCGCATACCGCACCAATGCTTGAACCCTACAGCGATGCAACAGCCGATGGCAAAAATGCCAACAGCGATTTTGCACTGCCATTAGCTACTTATCGCAGCCTGCTTAATCGTTTTGATAAGGAAGGGTTTCAGATTTATACACATGCCATTGGCGACCGGTCAGTAAGGGAAGCGTTGAATGCTTATGAAAATGCACAAATTATCAATGGCACAAAAGGTAGGCGCCACCGCATTGAGCACATTAGACAAAGTTCTCCGGATGATATTCCCCGTTTTGCAAAACTAGGTGTGATGGCTTCCATGGAACCAATTCACGCAGACCCCGGCACGATGGAAGTTTGGGCAAAAGCTGTGGGGGAAAAAAGGTTACCTCACTCATTTGCATGGGCATCTATGTTAAAAAATAATGTGCATTTAGTTTATAGCAGCGATTGGCCAGCCTGCCTTACTCCCGATCCCATACGGGGGTTGCACAATGCTGTTAACCGCCGCACTCCCCAGGGTTTTCCTGAAGGAGGCTGGGTGCCTGAATAAAGCGTTTCGGTAAAAGATGCTTTGATTGCTTATACACAAGGCGGCGCTTATTCTTCTTTTGAGGAAAATATAAAAGGAAAGATTATGCCTGGTTACTTAGCGGACATAATCGTTTTTTCTCAAGATCTTTTTACCATACCATCAATGGATATTTATAAAACAAAAGTGTTGATGACTATTTTTGATGGCAAGATCATTTATTCGGAAAAACAATTTGCAAAGTAACCCTAAGCCTTTTCTAAAATTCTTTATTTTTATTTTCCTACATCACCTAAATCGTATAAAACATAGCCTTTTAGCTGGTAAGAAGATTTTACAGTTTGCGCCGTAAGAGACACTTTTACATCATCAGCTAAATCTTCTTTTTTTATATTTAAAAAAGTCATGGCCTGGCCACAGGCAATAAACTTTGCGCCTATATTTTTTAGCTCATTAAGCAGTTTCAAGTTTGGGTTGTCCAGTTTATATTGGTCTTTATAATATTTATTGGTACTAAAGGCTTTCAATGCACCCGCATGTACAACTATCACCGGCATTATTTTATTAACAGGGATACCTGATGCCACATGCAGGTTGATGATCCTTGCTACTTCAACCAATCCATAGTTGTTTTCTTTTGCCACCGAGTCAGGATTATTGGCGGTTAACTCAAACAGCAGTTTATAATCTATTTTAGGGTCAGGTATTTCTGTTGGATCTTTAACAGGTGCAACACCTGAATATTCGCCGGCATTAATAACCGGAAATATGGCAGTGGTCTTAATTTTTTCCCATCGTTCCCTTTCTGCAAATTGTTTTTCTATTTTTACAGAATCAGTATGGATAGCAGCCCGCAGGCTACTGTCTTTTTGTACCTTTATTAGACTATCTGTGTTGTACTTTTGTGAAAAGCCAGCTAAGCATAACATGCATAAAACAATAATTAGGGAAATTTTTTTCATTGGTTTTAGTTTTATGGGAAGATACATTTTAATAATATATTGAACAACAATCAGGTAAGCTTAAAATTTTTTTACAAAGGCAGTGTCAATAAATTAAATGATGAGAAACACTAAAACAAAACAATCCATCATTATAGGGTTACTACTACTTGCAGCAGGCATCGTAATTTTCTATCTGTGCAAATCCGGTAATACCAGGTTGGTTAAACCAGCTGATTCAAGTACCTGGCATTTTCCTGATACCAATACACTGGTATCAACTCCCGGGGCTGAATTGATCCGCTATGGAAGAGAATTGATTATTAATACAGCTGCCTATCTTGGCCCCCAAGGCATCGTTAAACATATTAGTAACGGGATGAATTGTGGCAACTGTCATTTGGAAGCAGGCACAAGGTTAAATGGCAATTGCTTTGCTATGGTAGCATCTACTTACCCTAAATTTCGCAACAGAAGCGGCAAGCTGGAATCAATCGAATATAGGGTGAATGATTGTATGGAAAGAAGTTTGAATGGAAAAAAACTTGACAGCCTTAGCAGAGAAATGAAAGCCATGGTAGCTTACATAAAGTGGCTGGGCAAAGATGTACCGAAAAATGTTCGTTTAAAGGGAACAGGGATACCTGAAGTGCCGTTATTAAAACGGGCTGCATCTGTTGATAGCGGCGGTAACGTTTACCTAAAAAATTGCAGCCGTTGTCATGGTGCCAATGGGGGGGGTATTTTAAAACCAGATTCAACCGGCTATTTATTCCCTCCTCTTTATGGTTCTAACAGTTATAATGTAAGTGCCGGAATATTTATGCTTTCGAGGTTTGCGGGATTTGTAAAATATAATATGCCATTTAATGCCTCACAAAAAGATCCTGCATTATCTGATGCAGAAGCATGGGATGTGGCAGCTTTTATCAATTCGCAGGAACGGCCGGGAAAATTATTTAAAGAAGACTGGCCTGATATTGCGACCAAACCATTTGATTATCCTTTTGGCCCTTACGCCGATAGTTTTTCTGAGCAGCACCATAAATACGGCCCCTTTGAAATAATAAAAAAAGGAAAAAAAAGTAAATAATTTAATTCCATTCGAAATTTTTTTCTAAGCTCACAGTATAAATAAAGTATGCACTTTACAAGGCTGCTGTTAAACACCACTTTTACCTTATTGATGTATTTGTTAAAATAAATAAAAAATAAACCTAAGTATTTGTTCGTACGAAAAATTTCCTACCTTTAATGGATGAATAAAAAAATTGCAGGTACATCAAAAACAGAACCCACCAAATCAGAGTTAGAAATATTGCAGGTGTTATGGCAGTATGGCCCTTCAACAGTTCGTTTTGTAAATGATACCCTGAACGAACAAAAGCGGGCCGTTCAATATACTTCTACATTAAAGTTAATGCAGATTATGGCCGAAAAAAAAATGCTGAAAAGAGATGAAACCAATATGAAGCATATTTATATTGCTGCAATGGAAGAACAAAAAACCAAAGGCTTTTTGCTTGACAGGTTTGTAGATTCAATATTTAATGGATCGGCCAGTAGTTTAATGATGCAGTTATTGGGCAATAAAAAAACTTCTGCAAAAGAATTACAACAGATCAAAGACCTGTTGAATAAGCTTGATAAAAGTTAATTAATAAAAAAATACTTGTATGTCTTTACTTTTTTCAATTGAGTTTGCGGGAGATCAAATCATCCATGCAGTAAACTGGACATTGATTCATTCACTCTGGCAGGGTATGATATTATCAGTAGTGGCCGGCACTGTTGTTTTTTTTACAAAAAAAAGCAGTCCTTCACTTCGGTACAATTTATTAACAGCCACCTTATTTATTTTTATACTTACTGTGGGGGTCACTTTTAGTATACAAATAGTAAAGGCAAACGAAGTAGAAAATACAGTACAGACAATACCTTCTTACCAAATAATTACAAGCGAATCTTCAATACAACCTTTATCAGTTGAAAATAAATTAGCCGCAACAGCTAAGGCGGTCAGGTTTTTTAATGCCAATGCTAATTGGATAGTATTAACCTGGCTTTCAATAATGGTGTTGCAATTCATTCGGTTAACTGCCGGATTATATGGTGTTCATCAACTAAAAAGAAAGCAAACATTGCCTGCAGGCGAATATTGGAACAACAGGATAGTTGAATTGAGCAAGCAACTGCAGATTAACAAACAGGTGCAGTTATTGCAATCAGGCATTGCCAGAATGCCAGCCGTAATTGGATATTTTAAACCTGTTATTTTATTTCCGGCAGGTATGCTGGTATCGTTGCCGCCTAATGAGGTGGAAGCAATTTTGATTCATGAACTGGCACATATACACCGAAAAGATTTCCTCGTAAATGTGCTGCAACATGTAATAGAAATAGTTTTCTTTTTTAATCCGGCTGTATGGTGGGTTTCTGCTTTAATAAAATATGAAAGGGAAAATTGCTGCGATGCTATCGCTGTTAGCCAAACCGATAGCAAGCAAAACTATATCAGGGCATTGCTGTCTTTCGAACAATTTAATCTGCCAGTAAAATATCCATTGGTTAATGCATTTTCAGGCCCCCGGAACCATTTAATGAATCGCATAAAAAGAATTATTTATAACAACAACAAAACTTTAAATAACATGGAAAAGAAATTTTTGGCGGCAGGTATGATCATTACCACTGCATGTATTTTTGCATTCGCTACTAACAATGCACAAACAAAAGATGCAACAAAACAAAATGTAGTCCGGCAAACTTCCTTGCTGCACTCGGTTCAGTCAACCGGGGCTTCTCCTGTACTTACAGATACAGTTCCTGCATCACGGGATAATGAGTTTAATGACAAAATCAGTACTACCGTAAATGGCAAAAAATATACCCTGGTTACAGAAGATAACCAGGTGAGTGAACTATATGTAAATGGTAAAAAAATTCCTGCTGAAAAAATAAAGGATTATAAAAGTGTTACCAATAAAATACTGGCGCAAACAAAATTGGATAAGTCGCAGGCTGAAAAGGAAATGGCTGAAGCTGCGTCTGAAATTGAACAATCAAAGAAAGAATTGGAAGAATCTAAGGTTGAAATTGAACAATCAAATATTGAAATTGAACGGGCAAAAAAAGAGTTGGACGAAAATAGGGAAATAACCAAAAAAGATATGGAACAAGCCCTAATTGAAATGCAAGAATCAAAAATAGAAATGGCACAGGCAAAGGTAGAAATGGAGAAAGCTCAGGAAGAGATGAAACAGGACATGGTACAATCAAAAAAAGAAATGGAGCAATCGCAAAAGCAAATGATGCAGGCGAAAAAGGAAATGGACCAATCGAAAATGAAGCAGGAAATGAAGCAGGCTAAAAAAGAAATGGAGCAAGCACAAAAACAGATGATACAGTCGAAAAAAGAAATTGAACAGTCAAAGATGCTAATGGAGCAGTCAAAAAAAGAGATGGAGCAATCGCAAATAATACAGCAAAAAATGATTGATGATTTAATCAAAGAGCATATAATAAAAGATAAGAAGGAACTAACTTCTCTTACATTAAATGATCAGGAATTAATTGTAAATGGTGTTAGACAATCTGATGCCATGTATAAAAAATTTAGAGCTAAATATGCAAAGGAAAAAAATTTTTCAATGATATATAAAAATATGGAAGAAGAGAAATAAGGATAACATGAAAATTGGGTTTACTCAATCACAAACCAGGTGTAGCTTTCAGGCCCGATATTTATAGTAAGTTCAATCTCATATTTTCTATCAAGTTTCTTTTGAACTTTATTGCCATCCTGTTCACTGATTAGTACAATATCTGTAGCCCCTGTGTAATATAAAGGCACTTTAATAGTACGGGTAATTTTTTCTTTAAGCGGATTGTACAACATCAGCAATCCCTTTGTTTTTAATTGAGGGTTAACATGTAATATGCCATCCCAGTCTCTGCCATCAGCACGGCGTAAATGAATAATGTCAGAGTTAAGAATAGTGCGATATTTTTTATACCAGTTAATTACATTAATCACCGTTTGTTTGGTGGTGTCTGTGTCATACAATCTCGGGCCACGGTAACAGGCCTGCACACCTGCACCATAGTATTGCATCATCAGTTGTTTGTAATCTGTAAGATGCTCAGAAAGCGGTTCCAGTACTGCTTCGGGGCCACCTCCCTGGTAATGTGTTAGCGGTACAAATCCCCAACTCATGCCGGGTGTTTTTTCCCAGGTTCCATCAAAAATATTTTGCCGGTTAAGTAATTTTTGATTTTCTCTTGGTAATGAAAAATTTACTTCCCGGTAACCGATAGCTATCTTGTTTGTTCCGTCTAAAAAATACCAGTCGGGTGCATTAATATAAATGCCCCGTTCATTAAGCCAACGGTATAATTCTTTTTGAATTTCCATTTGCCGCCATTGGCTATCATCTAAACCTTTGTGGCCCGGATGTGTTGTTGAAGCACAAACATCACCCGGGTAGGGGCCATCATTCTCCCAGATATCAAAACCGGTTTGTATAAAAAAATATTTTATTTTATCGCGGTAGGCCAGTCCCCATTTGCTTCCAAAACAGGGGGCATTGCCAAAAAAAGCGCCACCCGGCTTACCGGTGCTGGCATTGATCACATCATCTTCATCACTGATGCGGCGTGAACTAAATAAAGAATAGCCGCCGATTTTAATATGTTTTTTATGTGCATAATCAGTCAGTACTTTCCAGTTTGTAATATTGGAGGCAGAGGAGTCTTCCATGTTTAAATGGCTGCCAAAACTTAGTATCACAGCCTCATAGCCGGTGGCAGCACATTGATCAATTGCATTTTTTACTTCAGTATCATTCTTGCTAACAAGATGCATGAAGATTGGATTGGCCGTTGTCCACGGTGCAATGTTGGTGTACATTTTCCTGATAGCCAATCCTCTTCTTTCCCTGTCGTAACTATCCATCAGCAGTTCAAAACTTCGAACGGATGTAAAGATTGCACCCTGTTGTAATTGAATGCCCGAAACTTTATCGGGATATACTTCCAATATACAAGGGGTGTTGTAATCGTAGTTAACCTGAGAGGTATAGGTGGAGTCAATCTTCCAATGCAGGGTTTGGTCGCTGATTTCGTAACGCATGGCATTATTGAAAGCATAATTTGTTTCTATGTAAATACCCTGTTGCTTCTTCATTTTGTCAGCACTGCCTACCACCGCACTTTCTTCCTCTACAACGGCCAATAATTCATTTTTTAACCTTCCGATTTTTACAGGGGTTGCCCCTTTATTTTCAATGGTTACCCATTTGGTAATCAATGGCAGGTTGTCGTACAATGCGTAGTGCACCTGTATCAAAACATCTTTTAATTCCGGCAGCTTATTTATGTATAAAAAACTCAACACTTTTCCGGCAGGTTGTTTTTTATTAGATGCCCACCAGTTAGCAACTTTCCAGTTTATAAAAGGCTTTAATTCACTGATGGTATAAGTAGCAAACTGAAAATCAGTTGCTCCTTTTGTAAATGTATCCAGCCATTCAGGCAACAGGTACGCTTTTTCTTTTTGGCCATACAAGCCACCCACATTGTATTCTTTGCCATTGATGTTTACAATTGCCTCAGGCATTACAGCCCGTAACAATTGCTGGCCGGTAACCATATTTTTGTAATCGGTACAAACCACGTTGGGAGATAAACGAAAGGTTCGTTTTACAAGACCGTTGTACAAAATAATATCCTTTTTATCTGTACTGCTAAAAAACCTTGCAGTTGCATCAGTGGATTTTATTAACCAATCGGTTTTGGTTAAACTTTCATATTGCTTATTCCAGTTAGCAATAGGTGGTTGTTGAGAAAAAGAAAATTGAAATGAAAGGATTGCAGCAAATAAAAAAAATAAGCGTAAAGTTTTTGTCATTTGTTATGTTAGTTGTTAGTGAGTATAATTTATTCGTTGGCTTCTACCAGGTAGCCTAATACAGGTTTGTTGTTTATCAGCACTGTAACGGGGTAGCTATTTTCTTCTTCAAATTTGTAACTAAATCTTATAACTCCTCCGCTAAATGTATAGTCTACTGTTTTTATTTTCTTCTTTTTATCTTCTCCAATTGCCAGTGCAACAATATCTATTGCTGAACTGCCGGATGCTTTAAAGCTAAAAGATACAGCCTTTTTAATAGTAGTTTTTATAAAACCATCGGCAGGCGAAAAATTACTGATGCCAAATTCGTAGGCTGCATTTTTAACCAACGGGAGGGAAAAAAAGTTACCCGTGCTTTTAGTTCCAGGTCCCAGTAGCCATGCATGGTTATCAGGTAAATGCTGGTAATTAAAAATAGTTCTGTCAGCAAAAAAATAAGCATCGTTATAAGCTTTTGTGAAGACGGTTACTTTATCATCCGTAAAACCACTGCCCAATGTAGGGTCAACATAAAACCAGGTTTCCGGACTTTCACCCAACTGAATAACATCCCAGGTATGGTTAAAATCATCTGGCTTTTGATTAATCTGCTCTACATTATTTTTAAAATATCCATCCACCGTAAGGCACCTGATTTTAACAACACTGCACATATCCTGAAACAATGCGGCGTAGCCAGATGAAGTGGCTTTTCTTTTCTTTAATACATCCTCCGAATTATTTTTTTCATTGCCATTCACCCTTGCTCCTTTGCAATCAAAACTGATGTTGTAAGCTATCCAGTCAAAAATGGCCCTTACCTTATCTTTATTGTCAGGAAATTTTTTGGTAACGATATAGCTGATGGTACCCATGTTCAATGTATCTAAGGTGCCCAATGATTTTACATACTCATCCACTACTTTAAAATCTTCGTTATTTTTTTGTGCAATGGCATGTGTATTAATCAATACCAATAAAAGAAACATCGCTTTTTTCACTGTCTGTATCATGCAATAAAATTAAGCATACAAAAGTTAAAAAAACGTGATTGGTATACTTACCTTTAAATTGATGGTCCTGTTTTAGTAACCGGTAATTAATTTGTGCTATTATATGTGGGATAATCTTGAAAATAATTCACAGGCATAGCTTTGTTTCCTGCTTTTTTTCAATTAAATTAGATACTCATTTCTTCACTTTTTTCATCTTTAAAACAAAAGGAGGTAAGTATGAAGTTTATGGTATCATGGCGTACACACGCCGACAAAAGACAAGCTGTTTTTAATGCTTTTTCACAAATGACTGCTGAGGACGACAAAAAAGACATGGGCGAAAAGATTAAGTTGATTGGCCGCTGGCATGACCTTAGCCAGTTTTCTGGAGTGGCTATTTGTGAATGTGACGATGCACAGGCAGTAGCAAGCTGGGCCCTTAACTGGAACAATGTGCTGGATCTTCAAACAGTAGTTGTTTTGGATGATGAGGAGGCGAGGGCTGTAGGCAGGAACAAGATAGCAGAAGCTGCAAATGTAAAACCTACTGTGCTTGCTAACTGAATTCAGTTGTTTTAACTGGCACAGTATGCGTTGTTATGTTGTAGCGAAATGCTACCTGCGTATTGTGTCAGTTTTTACTCTTTTAGTTTTTACATCTGCTGAATAATTCGTTCCTGTAATAGTTGAGTTTAAGGAAACAGGAAGTTTCTAATCCTGATTATATATTACCATTGCTCCCAAAAAACTCTGATGGCTGGTTTATTCTTTTTATCATTTATCAAAAGAAATTCCAGTTCCATATTTTTTTCAAATGCAAAGTTGAAAGTATTGTTGCCAATAGAAAGTCCTGTTATTTTTCTGCCATAAGTTTTCTTTAACTCTGCCGGAATATTGCACTTTTCCGTAGCAGATATTTGATTGTTGCCGATTGGTTCAGTGGCATTCCCTAATTTTATCGAGTTGATTTTTTTTATGATGGCTTGCGGAATTCTACCATTGCCAAAATCATACAAAACCATACTGTCAACCCTGTATGTTGCTGCCCAGGATTTATTGTCTAACACTAAAACAAAACCTGCATTGCCGGTGTAGGCGTTCATTACGGTACAGCCTTCTACATGAAAATATAAAGTGTCCAGCGATCTTGCATAATTACTGTTAATCATTTGTTCCATTTGTAACGTAGACAAAATACTATCAGTTGATTGAATTGGTTTTTGGGCATGTGTTGTAGCTGGTAGGGAAGTTTGGCAAACAGCAATAGTTGAGCAAAACAATAAGATAAATATTTGAAGGATTTTCATTTTATAGTGTGGTTGCTTGTTTAACTTACTAAGTTGTTTTTATGTTTACTAATTTAAGGAGTAGTAATTCTCAGTTATAGTTGGGGCTACATCACCTTTTTTAAACAACAATTATGAATACTTAGATTTTAGAACCTGCAATTTAAATTAAGCAAAATATGCATACGCTTCAATAAAAGCTTCCAAAAGTTATGCCGCATAAGTGTGCGACGCAACGATGCTTAATTAAAAAACAACTGCTGGCTAAAAAGAAATATAAAAATTATATTCCCAACACCTCCTTTAATTTAGCATAACCCGCTTTACTTACAGGCAGGCGTACGCCGGTGGTTAGCAAGGCAAGATGACTGTCTTTTTCATGCAGATCAATACGGGTAATAAGTGCTGCATTGATGATATAGGAGCGATGGATGCGGATAAATTCCTGCGGTGGTAAACTGTCTTCAAAATATTGCATGGTTTTCTTTTTTAAAAAACAGCCTTCGGCGGTGATGATCTTTACATAGTCATCAGCAGCTTCCAGGTACTGCAACTGCGCAATGGGAATGATCTTTATTTTACCATTGTCTTTTACCACAATGCGGTTGTTGGTTGTGGTTGTTTGCAGGGCTGTTTCTACCACGGCCTGTGCTGCGTTTGTGCGTTGCTGTTGCAGTTTCTGCATGGCTTTGTCGAACCGTTCTTTGCTGAAAGGTTTTAACAGGTAGTCAGCAGCATGCGCATCAAAAGCTTTGATGGCATATTCATCAAATGCGGTGGTGAAAATAACCTGCGGCGGATTATCAATTAACTCCAGCATTTCGAAACCATTTATTTTGGGCATCTGTATGTCGAGAAAAATAAGATCCGGTTGGTGATGTTGAATGGCTTTCATTCCTTCGAAACCATCATTGCATTCTTCCACTACCGTAATATGTGGATAGGATTGCAGGTACTCTTTTACCATCATTCTTGCCAATGGTTCGTCGTCAATTATTATTGCTTTCATGCTGTTGCGGTATGCTGATGATGGTTATAAATTGCTGTGCTTCTTTTTTTATTTGTAACAGGTCGTGTCGGGAAAATAATAAAAATAACCTTCGCCTGATGGAGGATACACCAAAGCCCGTTCCCTTTACCGGCATAGAAGTAGTTTCGTCATAAGGGTTTTGCACACTCACTTCCAGCAGCCCGTTTACATTTTTTGCTTTGATGAAAATGGTTACTTCGCCGATGGTATCATAAAGGCCAAACTTGATGGCATTTTCTACCAGGGGTTGCAGCAGCATGGAAGGCAGGTGCATTTGCAGTGTAGCTTCTTCTGTTTCAATTTGTGTTTGCAGGCGATAGCCAAAGCGTACTTTTTCAATATCGAGGTACAATTGCAGGTATTGCAATTCCTCTTCAAAACTGGTCCATTGCTGTTCTTCTTTTTTTAAGGTGCCGCGTAAAAAATCACTCAACTGTTGTATCATGTGCCGTGCTTTTTCTGGCTGGCTGCCGGTTAGGGCACTGATGGAATTTAAACTATTGAATAAAAAATGGGGTTGTAGTTGTTGCCGCAGTTTGTTTAATTCTGCTTCTTTTGCAAGCCGCTCCATATCCTGCTTGCGTTCGGTATCTGCCTGCTGATCTTTTTGTGTGTACCAGAGCAAACTCAACACCGTACAGCATCCAATAAGTAAAAAAGCAATGGCATAACGAATGATAGATGTTTGTGACAATGAATACATATATGCTGTATCATTTTTAAAAATTGCCCATAAACTTACCCTCAATACCAATAGCCACAAAGAGCTGAGTGCAATGCTGATGATGAATACGTACCAGTACTTTTCCTTCTTGGGTAAATAGTAACGCATGTTGTTGATTACAAGTAAACAGACGGCTTCCAGCAACAGGTTGCTGATAACAGCATCTGTAATTGCCCTTGATGTGGCAATACCAAAATCCTGCAGCACTTTTATTTGCAATACGCTCCATATACCAAACCAGGCGATGAAACTGGTAAAGAAGATGAACGTTACTTTGCGGTTTGGTGAAATATTAAGTGCCAATAGTACTACAGTTTATTGTTGTGAACTGCTGCAGGCAGCGTTGTAATAATTGGGTGCCCGTTTGTTGAATACTGCGAATGTACAAATTGGCATCGGCTTCTTCTCTTATCATGGAATAAGTTTCTGCACCATCTGTATCGCAGGCCAGTAAATGCAATTCGGTTACGTCTATAAATTTCCACCGCAGGTTTACCAGGCTTTCTATTTCCTCTTTTAAAGAATCGCCTTCGCCCAATAATCTTGCTTTGTGAAAGGCATGTAGTTCATCTTCTGCATAAATCAACCTGAGCTGTTCATCAAACTGTGCAGTGTGATTGCCGTGGCCGCAAACGATCCGGTAGACCAGTTTTGCAAGGAACCATTTCATGAGCTTTTTAATTTTTAAGTGTGTAAATAGTTATGAATTATGAATGATGATTTATGAGTGATTGTAGTGTTATACTTTGGTGAGTTGTATCGCTACTTGAAATCTTACGGCCTTCCAACTCATAACTGCATTAATAGCTTCTGATTTCTATGCCGCCAAATACTGCAGAACCTTTTAGGATAAGTATTTTACCCGGGTTAATAGATGCATCAGGATTGAATCTTCTTTTGTCATCAACCCCATGAAATACGCCTTCTATTTCATTTTGAACTGCCCAGTGTGGAGGCAGCACTAATTTTATTCCACCAAATACGGCTTCTAATTTCAACACCACCGTGCCATTGATATCGGCCTGGCTCATGTCAATTTCTGCACCGCCAAACACACAGGATATGCGGCCACCCTGAAAATTTTTCGATACTACATTTTTTACAACACCACTAAATACGGATCGTACCAGCAGGTAGTCGGTGCTGTCTGGTGGCACATCAGCAGCACTTGTTTGAAATCCGGTGCCGGGAACATTTTTCCATTTGTTGTAATCATTGTCCGTTTTAAAATTCAGCCAATCTCTTTTGCGGGGCCTGAGGATAAACAACAAGCCTATGCCGATAATAACGAGTGGCCAAAACAACGGTTCAAGACCGAGGTGGGGGATGAATTCGGTTACCAAAAAAAAGCCACCTACAGCCATTATAATAATCCACGAATTGTTTTTGAAATTGTGTTTAAAGCCGGAGTAAATACCCACCAGTATCAATATCATTGGCCAGGAGAAAAGCCAGTCGGGCAGCTCAAAGCCCATGTTGCGTAATAATAAAAAGGCACCTACGCCTACCAGTATTATACCGCCGGCTACTCTGCTGCCTTCGTTGTTATTTACATTTTTATTCTTTTCCATTGCTGTTAATTTTTATAGCACAAATGTATAATGACTTGTGTATGTATGAAAATGGCTTTAGGCGAGTGCATACAGATTGGCGGTAAACAGCAGCAATTGGCAGGTGAAAAAATTAATGTCACTTGTTGTGAACTGCCAATTAGATTAATTGATTATTTTTTTGACTGAAAGTTGTTGCAGTAAAAGGGTAATCTCTGTTGGATGTTGCGTGCCTATTAATAAGTGCCGGCCACTTTTTAATTCCAGTTGCAGGCCCTGGTTGCCGGAAATAGTGTATGCTTTTTTATTGCCAAAAGAATAACGGATGCCCCAGCCACCATATTCTTTAAGAGGATGATATTTAATTGCGACCGCACTGTTTATGGCAGTCCATTCAATTTTTTGCGGGCTGGTGTAAAATAGGAAGAACCGGTAATAAACGCCGGTTTCATTGACCTCTGTTTTAAGCTTTATGCTATAGAAAAAAAGCAGCAGTGCAGCCATCAAAATAAAAAGCAATACCAACAAAATGTCAGGTGCCGGTCTGTCGCCCTAGGGTTTGCCTAAAATTAATTGTTGAACAACACCCCCACCGAAGGAGGCAGTAATGCCAATAAGAATTATCTAAATTCAAGCCTGCCGGAGCCGCTGGGTTTCAATAAAAAACAAATTACTCATTGTTTTTTTGTTGGTCAGTTATGCAAATAAGGGTGTTTAAATTTACGTAATTGATTGTAATATTTCCAGTACCGGTGCATCAACTTTTCCAAACAGGGAAACACCCGCTGCACCATTTTCCATAGCGAGTTTAATTCCTTTTTTTATGTCTTCATTGCTTTTAAAATCGGGTAAATATAAACCGGCATACAAAGGAAATTTACCACCAATTCCTTTTACGCCTTCGGCCACAGCATCGCCTATCCAGTTCACATCTTCTTTGTAAAATCCATGATAAATCATGGGGCAAACAGCATCCAGATTCCAGTTGGTCCAGTCTTGCCGCACATTTCTTTTGGCTACTTCCGGCGTTGGAAAAACGGCTGCTGTGATGGGCTTTTTAAATTCGTGCGCCACTGCAGATAAACGATTAACTAACCTGGTAATATTGTTGTAACGGAACCTGCGCCAGGATAAATTCTGTTCGGGATACACAACGGACAAAGGATCGGTTCCTTTTTCAATCCTGAATTTTTCACGGCACACATCGCAATAACAATAGTCATATTCCGGCAGTTCCTTCGTTTGCTCAATGCCATAATTATCCCACAAATTTAAAGGCAGAATAACATCACAGTACCGCACATAATCGAGGTGAATACCGTCTACATAATCTTTGCTAAGAATATTTTTTACCTGTGTTTCCAGGTACTGGTATACTTCTTCCCGGGAGGGACAAAGCCATCGATAATAATTAACGTAAGGCGGATTTTCAGCACAGGAATCGCCTTTTCTATTTACGGCATACCATTCAGGATGTGCTTCCAATAGTTCCTTCTCGCCACGGTTCATGGTCCACATCCAGCGATGAGCAGCTAATTTATTTTTCTTTGCCAGGCGAAAATGTTTCTCACTATCGCCCTCAAAAAAAATACCCCTGATACCTGCCTCATAATAAGATGCATACAGGGTATCGATACTGCTTTCAACATCTTTCGGGTTTGGATTTAGCCATACCCAATGCTTCCATTTCTTTTTATTTTTTTTTAGGTAACTGCCATCATTGGCGGCTGCATCAAGGTGTAATTGAGTGCTTGCCAAACCTGCTACCATTACAGATTTTAAAAATTGTCTTTTGCTGATCATAAATTTGTTGCTTTACTTATTTTACCTTCCTGGTCAATCTGCCATCGGTCCGTGCCGGGTATTGATTGTATGATTGCGGTGTATTGTAAACCTGTTGCTACAAGAACGATTTGGCAATTTAATGCAGGAACTTCAATTGCCGAAGGAAAATTTAACTGCGAAAGTTCGGTTGCATATTGCTTGTGTTGCTGCCTGTATTGTTGCTGTTTGTAAAACAATAGCCATAAATATTTTTTGTATGTCTCGGCTGTGGGCAGTGGCATATTTATGTTGGCAGCGCCAGCTTTTTCGGTACTAAACTGCAGGTATCCCCAGCGCTCCGGCAGGTGCATATTAACCACGCGCTGGGGCGACCAAACCCAGTTGTGCTCGGGTACTGTACGATGTGTAAGCGTATCTGTTTTCTTTATGTAGCCGCCATTAATAATTTCTGTTTCGTATTGAACTCTTGAAAAGTTAATACGCCAGGCAACGCCATTTGTTGGTACCTGCACTTTGTTACCCCTGCTTACAGACCGCAGGGGAATGGCCATTTCAACAAACCATTTTTTGTCAGTATTGTTTGCCCGATTGATGGTGCCTTTTACAGATACGGCAGATTTTAATTGTTGCACATCCCAGTTTAGTAATGGCACGCCACCACTGCGGTAAGGTTTGTTTAAGAAGAGATCGAAAATGGTGTTGAATGCATTTACTTCTATCTCGTAATAATTGTGTGTATCTCCATCGGGGTCTATAAAAATTTCAAAATCGTTGTCGTAAAAAATGATGGCATCATGTTGTTTTAGGGTTGCCCAAATATGGGGCTCTTCCAGCTCTGCGGCTATGTACACATATTGGCTATCCCATAATAATTTAAAACGGGTTTGCAGAGGCGGTGCCGGTTGTTTATCGCCTTCAATATCCGTAAAATACGCCGACCATGCTGCATTACTCCAGGAAGCTTCTTTTAATTTTCCATCAATGTGGATTGGGCCGTTTGCTTGGTAAGCTGTGTATTGCAGAGGGGGAGTGAATAAATGCTCGTAGCCTGAAAATAAGTCCTGTGCATAAACTGCGGGGATACAAAAAAAAGGGATGAATACAGAAATGAAAAAGATGAAGCGGTTCAATGGTTACCAGGTTTTAATGTTGATTTTTTTAAAATGATACAACAATGGTAAGCAAAAGTTGGTATTGATGATGAATTCTTGGTAAAAGAAATGTTCTATAAATAATCTGATGTACTGCCTTCTTTATTTACTGTAAAAGTAGTACCAACAGTGCCAAAAAAGAACAGACATTTTTAGTCGCATGACGATAGGGTGGTGAAAAATTTCCCCAACTGATGTGAACAAATGCAAATTTTTCAGCATTACAGCACTTTATTTAATGGCATTATAATTGGCTTTAAGAAAGCAAAATAGTTGTATGAAAATAATTGGCATAATACTAATTGCAGCAGGGATATTGATGTTTGTGTTTAGAGGGATTAATTTTACTACCGACAAAAAAGTGGTAGACATTGGCCCGATTGAAATTAATAAAAAAGAAAATAAACGGGTTGAGTGGCCGCTATACGCAGGCGGGCTTGCTATTGTAGCAGGTGTAATTTTAGTTGCAATGGATAAGAAATCAAAGTAGGGAAGTAAGCCTTTTTACCTTGAACGATAAGTCAAAGTCTTTGTCATAAAAAATATTTTTACTATCACGTCTGTATATTCATAAATTTCTTGGTGAAGGTTTGTTTGATTGTTCCTTAGTAGAAAACTTTTTCAGTAGATAGTTGTTAAGTTGCAACAATTCTAAAATTTATGCAGCTTTACATTGTCGTAATTTTTTTTTATTTGTCAAATAGCTTCCATAAAATTTCCCCACAGGTATACGGTACAAGAGGGCGATGCAACGATGCCGCCACATTGCTTCTTAGCCCGGACAAAAAGCTTTTTACAAAGTCTGCATCAGCAGCGAATTAAAATTAATGAGCGAAGAAATTTTTAAATCTGCCGCATTGAATTTTTCATTTTTGCTATCGTGTGGCGCAGGCACTACCACGCATTTCATACGGGCAGCTTTGGCTGCAATGAGGCCGTTGAAAGAATCTTCGAAACAAATGCATTGCGTTGGGTGGCTGTTGAGGGCCGCCGCACAATTTAAATATACCTGCGGGTGCGGCTTACCATAAGGCAGGTCGGCCGCCGATTCGATGGACTGCAAATAATTGCGAATGCCCAGTTTATCAACTACCACATCAATCAGCGGTTTGCCCGAAGAAGTGGCGAGACCAATCTTAAAATTACGTTGTATAAAAAAATTAAAAATATGCTCCACACCGGGCAGCGCTTTCCCTTTGGCAGCAACTTTTTCTACCACATTTTGCAGTATGGCATTTTCGGCTTCTTCATTGTGGCGGGCATCAATTTTATAATAGTTAAACCACCACTCAACAAACTCTTTTGTGCGCATACCCGTAGTTGTGGCATACTGCGCTTTAGTTAACTGAAAATTATAACGGCCAAAAATTTCATGGGCTGCTTCACCCCACAAAGGCTCAGAATCTATCAGCAGTCCATCCATATCAAAAATTACTGTATTCATTTGCATAGTGGTAAAGATATTAACTTATTGATTGTTGAAAAAACACCGGCTAATAAATACGTGCCCGGCTAAATTGAAAAATGATTAATCCGTATATTGCAGCAGCGATTGCCGTTTTAAAATATTTACATGTCGAATTTTTTTACAAAATTTAAAGAGAGCAGGTTTGTTAAGGGGATTGTGTATGCTATTGTTGGAACTATCACCTATCCGGGCATAAACATCTTTAATAAACTACAGGTAAACGGCATGCAAAATCTGCACAAACTGCCAAAGCAAAATGTGTTGTTTGTAAGCAATCACCAGACTTACTTTGCAGAGGTGATAACATTTATCCATATTTTTTGTGCCGTTAGCTGGCGAAAGAAACACAAGCTGGGCATACCTTTTTACCTGCTGTGGCCTTTTACCAAAATAAATTATGTGGCTGCCGAAGAAACCATGAAAAGCAATTGGATAAGTAAAATATTGAGCCTGGGTGGTGCCATAACGGTTAAGCGTACATGGGTGCAAAACGGTACGGAAGTGAGAAAAAATTTAGACCCCAGCGACACCAGGAAAATTGAAAGAGCTTTAAAAAATAATTGGGTAATTACTTTTCCGCAAGGCACCACCAAACCTTTTGCACCGGGCCGCAAAGGCACCGCTTTTATTATTCAGCATCATCGCCCAGTTGTTATTCCGGTAGTAATTAGTGGTTACTGGAGAGCCTTCAATAAAAAGGGATTGAAATTTAAAAAGAAGGGTATAAGGCTTTCGGTTACTTTTAAAGATCCATTGGTAATTGATTACAACGATACCTGCGAAAATATTTTAGCGCAGGTAATGGACGCTATAGAACAAAGCAGGCAATACATGTTAAAAGGAAAACATCATTCAACAAGCTCAACAGATAATTAAACGATGAGAGCACTGCAAATAAAGTGGCTGCATGGCGGCTTACTGTTACTATTATTTTTTTACGTTCCTGCCTGTGCACAAATAAGTTTTAACGGACGAGTGGTTGATGCAATTACAAATGCACCTGTAGCCAATGCCAGCATTTACTTTAACAATACCACCATTGCCACCAAAACAAATCAGCAGGGAGCATTTAATTTTACAAGCCTTAATTATATTACTTCAGAGCTGGTGATATCCGGCAGTGGGTATGACTTGCTGGTGTTTAAACCAACAGCAGCACAGTTGAAAGGGCAGGGGAAGTTTGTATTTAAATTACAGGCAAAAGAACCTGCACCACAAAATACAATACCGCTTGACGGTGCCATTAAAAAAAGATGGCGTGAAATTTTTTACAGCACGGTGTTGGGCATATCGGCTGAAGCTGCTGCATGTAACATATTAAACGATACCAGTATTTATTTTTTATCCGATCCGGGCAGCAATATTTTTTTTGCTTATGCGGATAAACCGCTTGTAATTGACAACGCTATGCTGGGATACAAAATTAGTTTTGACCTGATTGAATTTTGGTATGATGATGCTACCGCACAAAGTGATTTTGTTGCTTATTGCAGGTATGAAGAAACGGGCGATGCTAAAAAATACGGAAAGAATAGAAAGCATTGTTACTATGGCAGCTCCCTGCACTTTTACCGGAGCCTGCTTGCGCACCAGTTACCACAACAGGGATTTGGAACTTTTTTACTGAAAGCAGATACGGCAAAAGGGAATGCCAAAACTGCTGTGCCGGTGCAGGTAGATGACCAGGATGCTTTTGTTCCGGTAACGGCCCAACAGCTTTTATACATAGACAGCAGCAATAATTTTTCAATCCGGTTTAACGGAAAGTTGCTGGTGCAATACTACCATGATCCATATGGTAAGGCTTATCTTTCTCAAAATGTGTTTGTACAGGGGGCACTTAATAAAGGTGTTGAAAGTTACCTCACCCTTAAATCATCGCCGGTGGATGTTAACAATACCGGCGCCTTAAGTGATGCATCGGCCATAAGTTATACCGGCTATTGGTTGTATGAACGGTTAGCGAATACATTGCCGTACGATTACCAGACGGAATAACAGTACATTTCCTTTTTACCGGTTAAGCCTTATAAGTTTAAGCAGGTGCTATTTACATTAGAAATAATTTTCATTGCAAAGATTGGAACCTGTTAATTGAATGAACTTTACCGGTAATTGTTGCAGGGGAAGAGGTAAAAGTTGTATCCTTGCAAAACGAAACAGCAACTGCACGAGCACGGGTAAAGTGAGCAGTAAATAAGTAAGCCATATGAAATTTTTAATACGAAAAGCTAACAACTATTTTTTAATTTTACTGTTGCTTTTGCCGTTTATTTCCATTGCACAAAAAACCTTACAGGGTACTGTAATAAGCGAAGCTACCGGTTTACCAGTTGAAGGAGCCAGTGTGTATTTTAACAATACTTCTATTGGCACCAGTGCCAACGCTGCTGGTAAATTTTCTATACCGGTACCGGATATGGCCAATGCAGAACTGATTATTTCAGGCGTTGGATTTCAGTTGATCGTTTTTAAACCGAATGAAGCAGGTATACAGGATAAAAATATTGTATTTAAACTGGCACCAAAAGAACAGCAGTTGAAAGAAGTGTTGATACTGACAGATGCAGTAAGAAAAAAATACCTGGCTATTTTTGAAAGAGAATTTTTAGGCATTACAGAAGAGGCAAGCCGCAGCAGTATCAAAAATAAAAGGGATATTTATTTTACCAGTGGCGGTGCAAAAAATTCAATTAAAGCTTACAGCGATACGCCTTTGGTGATCATCAATAAAATGTTGGGTTACAAAATTAGTTTTGAGCTGGGTGAATTTTTTTATGATGAAAATAATGGCAGAACCTTTTATTATGGATACACCCGTTTTGAAGAAATGGGCGATAAAAATAGTTGGATTAAAAATCGTAAACGTTGTTATTATGGCAGTACAGTGCATTTTTACCGCTCGCTAATTGCCAACGATCTTAAAAAACAAGGCTACCAGGTTTACCTTATAAAGCCGCTTCATGTTACAACGGACGGCCGTAGTAAACCAAGCAACGGTAAGCCCAATGAACAGGAAGAAATGGCGATGGCTGTGGGTGTTACGGCTACACAAATTATTGTGGCAGACAGCAGCGATAGTAATAATTACAATATTACCATCCCCGGTAAACTACTGGTGCAGTATGAAAGAGACCCTTCCTCTAAAAATTATTTAAAAAAAATTACGTTTATCCAGGGAAATTTACCCGTGGGTTTTCGTTCGTATGTTACGGTTAAAGCACCTTATATAAGTCTCAACAATGCAGGCATTATTAACAACCCGATGGAGGTAGAATACAGCGGCTACTGGATATACGAAAAGGCAGCCAATATGCTGCCCTTTAATTATACGCCGGGTGGTTAGTACTTATTTGGTAAACAATGCTTTTAATTCCCCTGCATCTTCGGCCTTCATTTTTCCCCCCAATACCAATCTTAATTGTCTTCTTCTTAATGCCCCTTCATACAAGGATTTTTCCTCTTCAGTTTCAGCAATCAGGAGGTTTACAGGCTTAGGTTTGCTGTTAGGGTCAAGCGCAACAAAAGTAAAATAAGCTTCGTTGCTTTTGTATTTGTATTGATGTATGGCATCTTCTCCCCAAACTTTAAGGTGCACTTCCATACTGGTTTTAAATGCCCTGCTTACCTTGGCTTCAATGTGTACCACATTGCCCAATTTAATAGGGTTTTCAAAAGATATATTATCAACGGAAGCCGTTACTACCGGCGATCCGCAATGTTTCATCGCTGCCAGTGCAGAGGCTATATCCATCCAGTACATAAGCCGGCCACCCATCAGGTTACCAAATGTATTGGTATCGTTTGGTAACACCAGTTCTGTCATCACTACCAACGATTCATTTGCTTTCTTATCCATGTATTCAGTTTGCGCAAAGATAAGGAGCAATGGCTGATGTATGATTTTAGGATAGTTAGTTTACGGGTGTAAACCCCGGTAAAGCAACATTGCTTTTTGTGGCAACGCATCAATAAACTGATTGCAATACCTGCAACTGAAAAATCAGGCAGTTACCTTTTACTAATTTTATTATGTGTTATTGCCCGCTGACTTTTACATTTAAAACGATTCGCCCCATCACCTCTCAGCGCAGCATGTTTGGTAGTTCTTCCATTGGTGCGCTTGCGCCACATTTTAAAACTGGAGGCCTTCATCTCTTTGCGCATCAGCTCAATAACTTCCTTTTCTTTTAAACCAAACTGAACTTCAATTGCTTCAAAAGTTGTACGGTCTTCCCATGCCATTTCAATAATGCGGTCTATCTCTTTATCCGTAAATGCTATTTTTTCCATTTTATATCCTGGTTAATTTATGTGCTGATAAAATAACGGTATCAATGCGCCGCATTCATTTTACAGGATTTATTAAACAAAATGAGTACAGCTTTGTTTGATGGTGAAATACTTTATTATGGAAACATTAAATGGAAAAAATATACTGGTAGTGGGCGCAACCGGCGGTATTGGTTCAAGCGTTACAAAATTATTAGCTAGCAGCGGTGCAAAGCTTTTTCTTGCAGGCCGTAATGTGGCCAAATTGCAACAGGTGGCAACAGAAAATAATATACCAGTTGAAAGAATACTTGCGTTGGATATTTCTCAACCAGATGCAGTAAATGAATTAAAAGAAAAATATTTTCAGCAGCTGGCTTCCATTGACATTCTTGTAAATGCAGCAGGTATTGGCATTATAAAGCCAATGGACACATTAACAGAAGCTGATTTTTTAAAAACACTCCACTATAATTTGTATGCCCCTTTTTTATTGGTAAAAGCATTTTTACCTGCAATGAAAGAAGTGAAGAAAGGGCTTATCATCAATATCCCCGGCATGTTGGGCAAAGTGCCCATGGCGGGTGCGGCTGCTTACAGCGCCAGTAAATATGGATTAACAGGTATGATGCAAAGTATCAGGGAAGAACTAAAACGAACAGACATACGCATTACCAATTTATTTTTAGGTGGAGTGGATTCTTCTTTTTGGGATACCATTGAATTAAAAGTGCAGCGTGAAAAAATGGTACAAGCCGAAGAAGCTGCCAAAGCAATCTGGTTTTTGTGCCAGCAGCCAACAAGCGGTGTAGTAAGCGAAATGGTACTGCAGCCTTTTAATCACCAGGCAATATAAATTTCCTAAAAATTAATGTTGTTAGTTGAATAATAATTATTGTTTGCGCTTATTTTTTGAAAGTAAAATACATTACTGAATTAAAGCCGGTAATTCTTCTTTGATGCTGTAAAAGCACTCAAAACGGATTGCTTATATTTGCCCACACATTCAAATTGTATGAGTACTAATCATTCTATTTCATTCGATAATACGGAGTCTGCATTTGCTTATAAAAAAAATGCAGAATTAAAGAACGCTCATTTTTTATTTAGCGCCATGGGTAAACCCTGGCTGGTAAACCTAGGTTTAAAATTTACTCCACTTGCTATTAAATGGCAATTGCCTTTTACAACACCTGTAATAAAAAAAACCATTTTTCAACAATTTGTTGGAGGAGAAACATTGGAAGAAACGGCGCCTGTTGCTAAAAAACTGGGTGCCTATCAGGTAGAGGTAATTCTTGATTATGGAGTAGAAGGTGGCGATGACGGAGAAACGGGTTTCGATCATTCTACCGAAGAATTTATACGGGTAATTAATTATGCTGCCACTCAACCGAACATTCCTTTTATGAGCGTTAAGGTAACCGGTTTTTCACGTTTTGCTTTGCTGGAAAAAATTGATGAGCTAATGAACAAAGCTACCGGTACGTTGATGAAACGTTATCTATCAGTAATAGAAAATTTACCCACAGCAGAAAAGGAGGAATGGCACCGTGTGAGGGTTCGCATGCTGCGTATTTGTGAAGCTGCGGCAGAAAAGAAAATAGGTGTGCTGGTGGATGCAGAAGAAACATGGATACAGGATCCGGTGGATGCGCTCACCATCCTAATGATGGATACATTTAACAAACAAAAGGTAGTAGTGTACAATACCATACAACTCTACCGCCACGACCGGTTTAAATTTTTACGTGATTCTTACGAAGCGGCGGCAGAAAGAAATTTTGTATTGGGTGCCAAACTGGTTCGGGGTGCTTACATGGAAAAGGAAAGATTGCGTGCAGCAGAAATGAATTATTCCTCACCCATAC
Organism: Ferruginibacter sp.; assembly: GCA_025352625.1. Taxonomy (GTDB): domain Bacteria; phylum Bacteroidota; class Bacteroidia; order Chitinophagales; family Chitinophagaceae; genus Ferruginibacter. The sequence continues at coordinate 6,012 of JANXSR010000359.1, read as the reverse complement.
AAGCTGATAAAGAGCGTACAGACAAAGACTATGATGATGCAGTAAAATTTGCTATTGAACACCTGGATATTATTGCCGTTATTATTGCATCGCACAACGAGCAAACCAATTTAACCGCTACTGAATTATTACAACAAAAAAATATTCCGCTCAATCACCCTCATGTTCATTTTTCTCAATTGTATGGCATGAGTGATAACATCACTTTTAATTTAGCAAAAGCCGGCTGTTCGGTAAGTAAGTATTTACCCTTTGGCCCTATTAAAGATGTAATTCCTTACCTGATGCGAAGAGCGCAGGAAAACTCATCTGTAGGAGGACAAACAGGCAGGGAGCTTGGGTTGATAAGGAAGGAACTGGAGAGAAGAAAACTTGGTTAACTCTTATTTGAAATTAATTATTTAGTCAGTTTTGTTGCATCATTCAACCGTTGTGCCACATTATCCCAGTTAATAATATTGAATACAGCATCAACAAAATCTGTTCTTTTATTTTTATATTTTAAGTAGTAGGCATGTTCCCAAACATCTATTACCAATAACGGAATGGCTCCCCATTGGGTAAGTTTCTCATGATTCTCGCATTGCAAAACAGTTAAACTATCACTGTAAGGCTGATAGGCAACAATGCCCCAGCCGTTGCCATCTACATTTTTTGAAGTGGCGGCTATCAATGATTTTAACCTGTCGAAGCTGCCAAAGTTTTTTTCAATTCGTTTCTGCAATTCGCCGGAGGGTTCATTTTTTTTATTGGTAAGATTTGTCCAAAAAATAGAATGCAACACATGCGATGAAAAATGGTAGGATAATTTCTTTGTCCACAAATCAACTGTTTCCAAATTGTTTTCGTCCAATGCTTTTTTAATCATCTGCAAATCTTTGTTAGCACCCTTTACCGCTCCACCGTGATGGAAAGTGTAATGCAGGTGCATGGTTTCTGCATCCATATAAGGCTCTAAAAAATTCTCGCTGTAAGGCAATGCCTGCATTATATAGTTGCCATTGGTATCTACCAGTTTATCAATATTATTATCGGTTAAATTTTGTGAAAAGGCATTGCCTGTTGAAAGCAGCGATGCTGCACCTAACAAGGTTCCTGATTTTAAAAAGTTGGCTCTGTTCATAAAATTAATTTTATCAGGATACCAATTAATGCTGCAATGGCAATGATATAAGGCTCCTGTATTTTTTTGATGTAAAGTAATGCAAATACGGTTGCAATTGCTATTAATGCTGTGTTAACGTCAATGATGCTTCTGGTTGCAATTACAATTACGGCACCAACCAGTGCGCCCACTACAGTTGCTGTTATGCCATCAACAAAGGCCTTGATAGAATGATTAGCAGCTATTTTTTTAAAGTAGGGTGCCGGAATAACGGTTAACAAATAGCAGGGTAAAAAGGTAGCCGCCGCTGCAACACAGGCACCCGGAAAGCCGGCCACCAAATAACCGATAAAGCCAACAGTAATTACAACCGGCCCGGGTGTAATCATGGCAACAGCTACTGCATCTAAAAATTGTTGTTCTGTTAACCAATGATTTTCGGTTACAACGCCGGCATGTAAAAATGGAACAATTGCCAAGCCACTGCCAAAAACAAATGTGCCTGCTTTGGCAAAAAATAATCCAATTTTGCCCAGTATACCCGGTTCAAAATTCCAGAAACCTATTTGCAGCAATACAAATGAATTGGCTATTTTATTGGTAAACCAGTTGGGTGGTGCTTTTACAAACATATAAATAAGTCCCGCTGCTACAAACAATAAAACCTGCTCCTGTTGGGTAAGAAATGTAATGGCTGCTGCTGTTATAAAAAACAGCCAAAGCAACCAGTTTTTTTTGAAGGAAACTGCATTGAATTTGCCAATTGATTTGGTGGTGAGTTTATAAGAACTATTGGCAATGATACCAATTACGGCTGCACCAACACCATAGAATACGGCTTGCATCCAGGCAAGACCGCCATATAGTTTGTAAGCCATCCCTAACAATACCACCATAATAAAAGAAGGAATAATAAAGGCAAGACCAGCCAGGGTGGCACCTATAATTCGATAGTGTACAAAGCCAAGGTAAATGCCCAACTGTGCAGCCAATGGGCCGGGTGCCAGCTGTGCCAGTGCCAAACCCTGTTTGTATTCTTCTTCTGATATCCATTTACGATTTTCAACAAGGTCTTTGTGCATGTAGCCTACCAATGCTACGGGGCCGCCAAAGCCAGTGGTACCGAGTTTTAAAAAATAAAGAACGAGCTGTCGTAAACTGTATGTCGGCTGGTTGCTCATGAAGCGGTTGTTTTAAGAATGATTTTATAAAATTCACAATGTTGCCGCAACCTGTTTCTAAAAATTAAAACGATTATAAAATTTTATCAGGGTGTTTTACAATTTGTACAACAAATTTATTGAGCGTTGTGATAAATAAATAGTATGTTATTTACCTTTTGTATTTGCGTTACTTTTTTTAAAATTTTTCCTGTATAACGAAGGGTTATTTCCTGTGTGCTGTTTAAATATCCTGGTGAAATGGCTTTGGTCAGAGAATCCCGTGAGGTAGGCGATTTCTGTTAGCGAATAATTAGAATTTTGTATCAGGGTAATCGCTTTTTCTATGCGGATTTTCCGCACGTATTCGCCAAAGTTTAAGTCTTCAAAATATTTTGAAAATTCTCTTGACAGGTAAGAGGGATGCAATGCTAAATCATTGGATATTTTTTTTAGATCGAATGTTAATTGTGTATCTACCTGGTCCTGGATAATTTCTTTCAGTCCTTTTACCCAATCAGGAATTTTCTTTTTATTAACGGTTTTTGTTTTTAAAAACTTTGTATACACATCGTGCAACAGGTTTTCAAACGGGCTGTTTTTTAAATGCTTTTGTTTATACAAATGATTGGCCCAGGAGTATAAAGCGTCATAGATAATCATGCCTGTTTCCAGTAGCTGCTGATCGTTTGTAATGTTATGCGCAAGCCCGGCAGAAATAGCCCACAGACCTGCAGCTTCATCGGCTATTTCGTGCCGGTCTGTGTCCGCCCCTCGAATAATGACCGCCATAATTGCTACGGCAGGATCTTCTATTTTATATTTTTTTATGATGCAGTCAAATGTACATTGGTCTCCAAAATGCGTTAATTCCACATCCGGCACATCAAAAGGAATGGCATTTAATTCTCTGGCTTTTTCAATAACCTGGCTAAAGGGAACGTAGATGAATATTGCATCTTTATCAACAAAATGTTTAATTAACCAGGGACAGGCTATGCGGTCAATTTTGGGTCGTTCTCTTGTTATCCATTTCATGCAATGAGGGATTTAACCGGCTGATTTGTTTTTATGGCGCCAGTTGGCAATGGCTGCCAAAATATAAGATAAGCCTAAAAAGAATGCTACCAACATTGTACTGTTGAGCAGTACCTTTCTATAACCCAATGCAGTTACATTCACAAACGGGTAAGGATAAAAGTGTACAAAGTGTCCTCTTATTAAAGTGTATACTAAATAGACTATCGGATAAATTAACCAATAAGGAATTGTTGTTGCAGCTATTTTTTTATCGGCTATAAATACTATCCAATACAACAGCATCAATAACGGGATATAAAGATGTAAAATGTCATCAGCTACACGTGGCCAGCCCTGTAATGGAATAGGTTGCCTGAGAATGGTTTGGTACACAACACCAACGGTAATTATGTACATGCTAACAGCAGTAGCTACTTCATTTTTGTTTACAAAAGGGTGCAGTTTTTTTACACCCGGTAACAGGTGGCCAATAAAAAAAATTACTACCAGTATATTGGAAAGTATGGTAAAAAAACTAAAGAACCGAACGATGGATTCCGGTAATGTAACCTGCCTTGTTTGTAACATTAAAATAAATTGCAGCATAATGCCAAACAGGCCAACAACGATAACAATATAGGTAAATCCTTTTTTTAGCGCCTGATTTTCCATAATTATTTTTTGTAAAAGATAAATGTTCAAATATAAATTGCGTTATCTGGGAATTATGTAAAACTGGTAATATTGTAATCAAGATAATTACAAAAATCTGTATTGTAAACTTCTGTTTTTATTTACATGGATACAACACATACAATTAAAATAAGCCAGCTTTTAAAAGAATAATTTTAAAGCCATCCTGAAAGTATTACAATGCGCCTCTGTAATAATTTTCACATCAGCACTGTATCCGCCGCCCATCGAAACTACACAGGGAATGCGATGTTGTTTCAGCAGGTTAAAAACAACAGCGTCTCTCTGCCTGCATCCATCCATCGATACTTTTAATTTGCCATAACGGTCGGTAGCTAAAATATCTACGCCTGATAAAAAGAAAGCTATATCGGGTTTTACTTCATCAATCAATTTTGGTAAAATGGCTTTTAGTAAATCTAAATATTCGGTATCACCAATACCATCTTTTAACGGCACATCTAGGTCACTTTTTTCTTTGTGAAAAGGGTAGTTGTGTTCGCCATGCATACTAAAGGTGAACACCCTTTTTTCATTTTCAAATAACCTGGCGGTGCCATTGCCCTGGTGTACATCCAGATCAATAATTAAAATTTGTTGGGCCAGATCTTTGTGTAATAAATAATTGGCTGCAATCGCTATATCGTTGAGCATACAAAATCCTTCGCCCCTGTCAGCAAAAGCATGATGGGTGCCACCGGCCACATTCATCGCCACACCGTTTTGCATAGCGTAATGGCAGCAGTCAATGGTGCCTTGTGCAATAATCAATTCTCTTTGTGTTAAGGCTTGCGATTGTGGAAATCCAATATGACGCTGCTCCTTGGCCGATAACGTTTGGTTATGTAATCGCTCTAAATAAGCTTTATCGTGTGTCCATAAAATAATTTCATCCGGGCAAACAGCCGGAGAAAAAATATTGTTATCCGCAATGGTTCCTTCGTGTAACAATTGTGCAGGTATCAGTTCATATTTCAGCATGGGAAACCGATGGCCTTCCGGCAACGGATAAGCGTAAATAGAATCGTATGCAATTTTTAAAATGTTAGTTGTCATTAAAGCTGTATGACGGTTTGGTTCACCAATGCAAAAACAGTTTCACCGGCTTTTGGTTCAATGCCATAAGTACCGGTGAATTTGCTAAAGGCAGGCAGTACGGCATATTGTTTGCCAAAATAAAAACAAGGAAATTTTAAAGCCTGTTTACCAAGACCTCTTACAGTAATGGAAGGGTGAATGTGGCCGCTAAAAATATAGCCGTTACCAGGTATGGCACAATCTTCTATATCATGTACAAAAACAAAATCACCTATTGCCATTTCGCATTTGTGAATAGTGATGTCTGCAAGTGAATACCATCCTTCTTTTAAAATATCATGATTGCCTTTTACCAGGTGAATAGGCAATGCCGGAAAATCCTGCCGCCATTTTAAAAAGAAGTCATGTTCCTTGTTGCCTTCGCTGTGAAACATGTCTCCAATAATAACCACTTGCTCCGGCTTAAATATTTGTAGCAGCGTAACAAGCCGTTGCATATCTTCTTTAAAAACGGCCTGGGGTATTGCAATGCCGGATTTTCTGAAATGGCCTGTCTTGCCAAGATGCAGATCAGAAAGGATTAGCGTTTTTTTATCTTCCCAAAAAATACAACGATCTGCGGATAATAAAAACGTGTTGTTTAAAATAGTATGCGGAATGAATGCTGCCATTATCAGCAAAGGTAAATTGGATCAATTATAAAGTATTGGATAATTGGTTTTGATATAAAAAAATAAGTAGCTACTTTAGGTAAAAATTTATATTATGAATGATTCCAACTCAACATCAAATGTTTTAGATTTTGCGGAAGGTGAAAAGCCATCCTTACCATCAGGACTAAATATACTGACCATTTTAACTTTTATTGGTTCTGGCCTTGGACTGATAAGTTCTGTCTCGTCTTATGTTAGGGCAGAAAAGGCCTATAAGGACATGGTGGATGCCCAAGATAAAATGTCGGAAGCCCCTGCATTTGTAAAAAAAATGATGGGGCCT
>JANXSR010000314.1 GCA_025352625.1 Ferruginibacter sp. | reverse complement strand
GGGGGCTTTGTTTTTTGTTGGATAGCATACATAAATCTGCGGCATTTTTAATGATTTTGCAAATAGCTGCCAGTTTTTTACTGTACTTTTTATTAAAAGCCCTTATCTAACGGGCTTCTCAGACTTTTTGAGGGATGACTATTTAAAGTGGAAGTTTTTTTACAAAGAAAAATACAGGATATAATTGTTAACAAGCTGATTATTGGCTGCCTGTTTGTTGGTTCATTCGGCGTCTATCTTGGCCGCTTTTTAAGATGGAACAGTTGGGATATTATTACAAACCCTTTGAATTTATTAAGACAGGTTATTGATCCATTTATTTTCCCCTTTCAACATTACCGCACATGGGGGGTAACAGGATTACTTACCTGCTTATTTACCTTGCTATATTTTACCATAAAAAAATTACCCGATCTTTTAAAGGAACCGGGTAATACCGTATTGAATTAATTAAAACTATTAAATTAAAAATCAAGACCCATACTGAGATAGAGGATAGGCTTACCTTTAAAAATGCCATTCATTTGCCATGCTGCATCAAATTTTAAAAAGTAGCCAAGTAATGTACTTCTTGCACCAAAACCATATCCTCCGGCAAAGGGGCCAACACCACCTGCTTTTTTAACTACCTGAACCGGCGGTGTGCCATAAATTACCGAAGGGCGGCTAATACCTTTTAAACCTCCGCTCCAGGCACTGCCTAAATCAATAAACTGCACCAATTGAAAGTTACGCAAAAAGGCGTTATTAACCGGCCGATTGAAAAAGGTACTAAAAATTGGCAAACGAAATTCACTATTTAATACAACGTTATTATTGCCATTCGCCACGTTTTGTAAAAATCCTCTTACATTAACTCCAAGGCTTTGGAATGCATATTCAACATTGGGATTTGGTGGATTCTGGGTATTAAAATAGCGGTCAGATCCATCTGATTTTGTATTGCCGCTAAACATCATCCAGCTGTCAACACCTCCGAGATAATAAATTGTTTTTTGATTGCCCCAGCTGAAATCAGCCGCAGCCCTGCCTGCCCAAATAAAGTTTCGGTAAATGGGGTAATAATAGCGTACATCTGCACCCCAATTAAAATTGTACTTGCCGCTGTTATTTTTTTCTTTACTGATGTCTGTATTTGCATCTATGTAAACTTTGTAGCGCAGACCATTCCAGATATTTTGTGTGGGGTTTAAAGAATTGTCATACACATATTCCAGGTGGGAAGTAACAAAGTTCTTTTTTTGATCTTTCTCTTTTAAAGATTCATATAGAGGTGAGTAAATACCCTGGTAAAAATTAGTTAAGAAAACTGTTTTATCAGTTCTGATTCCTAAAGTTAAAGCAAGCCTTCTTGAATTATCGAAAGGATAAGACACATTGGCCTGGTATAAATTAGTGAATAATTTTTTAGGGATTGTTCCTGTTTGGTCGGTAACTCCTATAACATTGCGGTAATAAGTTCCACCCCAGTCAAATCTTCTTTTATAATTTTGATAACTCATCAACCACTCATTGTCTTTTAAGTTAGACGAAAGCCTGAATGCGCCGGTAATTTTTACATCTTCCAATAATTCTGATGTGCCTAACTTTAAAAGGCCGTTGATGACAGTATTGGATGAAAGCATAATAGGGCCACCACCACCACGATAAGGTTGGTACCGGTTAATGAGCAAATTATTATTTAGATTAAATCCTAGATAATCTGAATAAAATTTAGCAGGTTTGTATGGATATAGTTTTGCTTTTTGCAAGGCATTATTTTTTTCCAGATTTTCACCAGAGATTAATTTTGCTTGTAAACTGCTGTCAATTTTTTCATTATCAAATTCATTTTGAAAGACATCTTTTTTATTTTTATCGTTCTCTATATTTCCCAATGGTTTATCATACCTGCCTGATTCCCCAGCAGCAATTTTATCTGCCATTACAACCCTTTTCATATACTCAGTTGGTGGTGCTGTTATATTTCGCCTGCGTAGCGTATTTTCATCAATCTTTAATTTATACAAAGTTTTTTCATCGCTTTGACGGGTAACTTCACTTACCTGGTTATTGTCGCCTGCAATACGGCTTTCGGCCACACTACTTTCGTAATTACTTAAAGGAAATGTATAAACGGAATCTGCTGTTACTGCTACTACTGCAATAGAATCTACATCCGTTTTTTTGTACACCCCCAACGTACTGTCTACATCATGTACAGAAGGGTTTCGTAAAATATCATCTCCTATCAATACCAATGTATCAAGCCCTGCGGCTTTGGTTGTAAAGAAACCTGCATACCTGTTACCAACGCCATTTTCATCACTAATAAATGTAAAGTGATTGCTGTTATAAGGGGTAGGATAACGGGCATTGCCATATTTTAAATTACTTAATTGAGTTACCTGGTTAAGTTCTGGCTTTACACCAAAATTAGTAATAAGGAAAATGTTGTACCGGTTGTTACTTGGTAAAACGGTATCTCCAGTTTTAGCATCAGGGCCAGGGCGGTTACTACTGAATAAAATACCTGTTTTTCCGGGAAAGGAAACAAATGTTGCATCGAGGTCATCATATACATCATTAGTAATTTGTTTTACTTTTTCATTTTCAAGGTTGAGGGTAAAAATATCAGTGTGCCCGTCTTTTACAGCAGTTATTAAAAGGGTCTTACTATCGAGCATATATTTTACATCCTGAATTTGCTGAAACTGACCGGTAAGATCAATCTTTGGATTTTTTATCCTTGTAACTAGATCATACACAAATAATTTAAGCCTTCCTTCCTGTGTATAAATCACGGCAAGCCTTGTGCCTTTTGGATCCCATGCCAATAAGGGATAATAGGGATTGGTTTCTTTTTGATAACTGCGGATACCATACTTTAACAAAGTAGTGTAATCAAAATCTTCACTTAATTTTAATTTAATAATTCCCTTTTTGTATTCAACCACCGCAAAAGAATTATTCTTTTTGTTGGGGTTTACATTAATGCGGTAATAGTCTTTGTTTTTATTAATCGCAAAGCTTTCAATATAATTTCCTTTTGGATATGCCTTTCGCCTGGTAACATCTTTGTAATATTTTTCTTCTTCAAACGACATGAAATCTGCCAGTACCTCTTTGAATCTATTTTTACACACCTGCTCACAGGCACGGTTTAAATTTTTATAAACCCTTGCCAGGTAAAGGAGGTAGGTTACATTTTCTTTTTTATATTTTTCTTCTACATAATACCAAAAGGCATGTCCGGCAAGCTCTGGTTTTTCAAAAGCAAACTGGTAAAAATTCTTATAGTTACCGCTTAAAATTTCACTTTTTAATTCATCATCCAATGCAGTACTCCAATTTTCTCCAACAAATGCAACATAGCCATCAGTAAGCCATTTAGGTAAATCTAACAATGCCTGGTTACCTGCAACTTCGCCCAAATCTTCCCCAAATAAAACATTGTCTGTTAAAATACGGGCAATGCCTTCTTTTATTTGTTTGCGAAGATTAGCGTGGTCGCCATTAAAATAAACAACCATTTTGTTATTAACCAGTTTGGTGCCGCCGCTTGTACTTTGCCAATCGGAACCCAAACCAATATTCGATTGTTGAAGATCAGCAAATTCATTATACACAATAATGTTTGCCCTGCGCTGTAAACTATATTCAGTAAAAGTTTCAATACCCGGCAACTCTTGTTCTGCTACCTGTAAAACAAACTTGGCCAATTCCTGGCCATTTTGATTAAAATAGGTGTTGAAATTTTTTGTTTGATAATATTGCCATTTTAATTTTTTGAATTGAACCCGGTTCTTCCCAAACTCAACTGCATTTACCTGGGCAACAGTTGTAAATGAACCAACCAGGATAATATACATCGCTATAAAAAATATTCTGCTGAACTTTACCATACTAAATGTACTATTTGATATTAAAATTACTCTATTCAACTCAATCATAAAAATATCCCTTTATAACCTAAAAAGATCTTAAATGTTACAAATTCAATCTTTTACTTTCAGTCCTATTCAGGAAAATACGTATTTATTGTTCAACGAGTTTAAGCAATGCATCATTATTGATCCGGGATGTTATTTTGATGCAGAAAAAGAAACCCTCAAAGAATTTATTGAAACTAATGGATTAAAACCAGCACTGCTGTTAAATACCCATTGCCACCTTGATCATGTATTTGGAAATAAATTTATTGCTGAAACCTATAACCTAACGCTGCAACTGCACGAAAAGGAAAAGTCAGTTTTGTCTTTTGCTCCAACTTCGGGCTTAATGTACAACATGCCTTTTGATAATTACGCCGGGGTATTTATTGAATTAAAGGGAGGAGATAAAATTTTGTTGGGGGATGATGAACTTGAAATTATTGAAGCACCAGGTCATTCACCGGGCAGTATTTGTTTTTATTGCAGTAAACAACATTTTATAATTGGCGGCGATGTATTATTTAAACGGAGTATTGGCCGAACTGATCTGCCGGGTGGAAATCACCAGATTTTATTGAACAGCATTCGCCAAAAATTATTTTTATTGCCTGATGATACGATAGTTTATAGTGGTCATGGAACAGAAACAACAATTGGAGAAGAGAAATTTTTTAATCCATTTGTAGGTATAAATGTTTAGTTATTTTATAAAATAATACACTCCCTTATCTGCTTTAACTGGCATGTTATTAAATTTTACAGAATCAACAACCCTATATTCTTTCTCATTATCACAACATTTCCCCTTTTTTATTAACCATATAATCTCCAGGCTATCAGAAGGGGTATGGTCATTGTAATAGATGTAACTTTTTATTTCATGCACATAAAAATTAAGACGTATTGCTGTAGAATCAGTCGATCCCTTTTGTATAGAAGCATTATTAATAGACGTATTTCTATTTTCTTTTAAAATTTGTATGCTATCCGACTCATATATCGAATAAGGACCAAATATCAAATTTTGATACTGTTGATTATAAATTTTAATGTCAATAAAATTACTAGGAATAAAATCACATTCGCAAGGCGGTTTGCTGCATGATGCACTTGTCTGTAACAAGTAAATTATTAAGAATATGTATAAAAAAATATTTTTCATAATACAATTTATCTTATTCCAAATACAAATGCAACAAGGTATTTGTGTAATCCTTTTCAATTTAAAATGACAATAAAATTTCCCCAATGTCACTTTCCATTCTTTTCCATTACCAGTTCAATCAATACACCGTTGCTATTTTTTGGGTGCAGAAAACAAACCAATTTATTGTCAGCCCCCGCTTTGGGTATTTCGTTTAGCAAAATGAATCCTTGTTTTTTCAGCCTTTCCATTTCAGCATAAATATCGGCTACACTAAAAGCAATATGGTGCACCCCTTCTCCCTTTTTTGCAATAAACCTGGCAATAATTCCATCTGCTGTTGCGCTCTCTAATAGCTCAATTTTAGTTTCGCCGGTTTTAAAAAATGCCGTATTTACATTTTCACTTTCTACCAATTCAATTTTGTAACACTGACTATTTAGCAGCTTTTCAAACAATGGAATAGAATTGGAGAGTTTATTTACCGCAATACCGATATGTTCAATCCGTTGCATAGTTATAATATTTACTTACCAAGGTTTACGAAATCGGTAAAATGAATGACTGGAAGCCTTTAGATAAGCTAAAATAAAACCTTTTATAGTAATTTAGTGTTTGAATTAATAAAATAGAACTATATGTTGAAATTGCCGATTTATTTAGATAACAATGCTACTACACCAATGGATCCAAGGGTGCTGGAAGCGATGACTCCTTATTTCCTTGAACATTTTGGAAATGCAGCTAGTCGAAACCACCCTTTTGGCTGGGAAGCTGAAGAGGCTGTAGATTATGCTCGTGAACAAGTGGCTAAATTGGTTGGTGCAGATCCGAAGGAAATAATTTTTACCAGCGGTGCTACCGAAGGAGATAATCTTGCTATTAAAGGAGTTTATGAAATGTACGCCAGCAAGGGAAACCATATTATAACAGCTACTACAGAACACAAGGCTGTGTTGGATACCTGTAAACACATTGAAAAAACAGGTGGAGAAGTAACTTACCTTCAGGTAAAAAGGGATGGATTAATTGATTTAAAAGAACTGGAAGCCGCAATAAAACCAACCACTATTTTGATTGCCATTATGTATGCCAATAATGAAATTGGCACTGTACAACCAATCAGGGAAATAAGCACCATAGCTAAAAAGCATGGAGTATTGTTTTTTTCTGATGCGGTGCAAGCTGTTGGTAAAATTCCTGTAGATGTAAATAAAGATGGCATAGATCTGATGGCGTTTACTGCACATAAAATGTACGGCCCTAAAGGTATTGGTGCATTGTATGTTCGCCGTAAAAATCCAAGGGTAAAAGTTACCGCACAAATGGACGGTGGCGGACATGAAAGAGGTATGAGAAGCGGTACTTTAAATGTACCGGGTATTGTAGGCTTTGGCAAAGCTTGTGAACTGTGTCGTTTAGAGATGGAATCTGATACCAAAAGAATCAGTATATTGAGAGACAAGCTGGAAACAGAATTGATGAAGTTAGAAGAAGCTTACATCAATGGTAGTACAGAACATAGGTTACCACATGTAACCAATATCTCTTTTAAGCATGTAGAAGGCGAAGGGCTATTGATGGGATTTAATAAAAATATTGCTTTAAGTTCAGGATCAGCCTGCACTTCAGCATCACTGGAACCTTCGTATGTTTTAAAAGCCCTTGGACTTGGTGATGATTTGGCACATAGTTCGCTACGTTTTGGGTTAGGGCGTTTTACTACAGAAGAACAGATTGATTATACTGTTAAAGCAATAAGCGAAACTGTTCTAAAGCTTAGAGACATGAGCCCGTTGTGGGAAATGTATAAAGAAGGGATTGACTTAGATTCAATTGAATGGGCAGCACATTAAAATGCCCGTTCTGTTTAAGGAATTTAAACTCAACAATTAAAATATTTTTTATAAAATTAAAACCTGCTTGCTCCAGCAGAGTTCAAAAGCCTCTTTAGAGGTTTGGGGCAATATAAAATGGCATATTCAGAAAAAGTAATCGACCACTACCAAAATCCAAAGAATGTTGGTACGTTGGATAAAAGCAGCAAAAACGTTGGTACAGGTTTAGTAGGAGCACCCGAATGTGGCGATGTAATGCGATTACAAATTGAAGTAGATGACGCTACCGGTATGATCACAGACGCAAAGTTTAAAACTTTCGGATGTGGATCTGCAATTGCCTCTTCTTCCTTGGCTACAGAATGGTTAAAGGGAAAAAGCATAGATGAGGCTTTAACAGTTGATAACATGGATTTCGTAGAAGAGTTAAATCTTCCCCCTGTTAAAATTCACTGTTCAGTATTAGCAGAAGATGCTATTAAAGCTGCTATTAATGACTACCGTGTAAAAAATGGTAAGGAAGCTATTAAGTTTGATGAAAGTGTTGTTCACTAATAATGAACCTGCTAATTAGTTAAGGACTTTCTCTTTTTTAAAAGTGAGGGAAGCAAGATTGTAACTTAAATGTTTTGTAACAATGAGTACTAATATTTCAAATAATTCTGTTGATACGTTATTAGTGGAATCTTCGCAGGTTCCATTGGAAGAAGTTGCAGCAACCGTTGCTCCTGCTAAATTGTTGGAAAATGCGATATACATAAGCGATAAAGCTAAAGATAAAGTAATTAACCTTATGAAGGATGCTGGTTTAGGAGAAGAGCCATCCTACTTTTTAAGAGTAGGCGTAGTAGGTGGCGGATGTAGCGGATTGAGTTATAAAATGGATTTTGACAATGAGCAAAAGCCAATGGATCAGGCTTTTGAGGATAAGGGAATAAAAATTGTAACAGACCTTAAAAGTTTTTTATACTTGGTGAATACTGAGTTGGAATTTAGTGATGGGTTAAATGGGAAAGGCTTTTATTTCAATAATCCCAATGCCAGCCGAAGTTGTGGTTGTGGTGAAAGTTTTGCAGTTTAAGTAAATCAATAAATATATTTAAGCCCGTTTTTTTTACGAAACGGGCTTTTTTTATAGTAATATTTCCACTAGTTAAATCTCTTTATCTTTTACAATTTTCGGTGCAACAAAATTTATTTTTTCTTTATTTGGCTTTGGTGGTTTTGGTGCAGCCGGAGGGACTGGAGGAATGGGTGGCGGCGGAGCCAATTGATTTATTTCGTTTGGTGGTGTTGGGGGAGTAGGCGGGGCCGGAGGAGTGAAACTCTGGCTAACCTCAAGAGGCGGAACTGGGGGAGGTGGTGGCGGAGCAATTTTTTTGTTTGTTTGCGCCATTAGCTGTCCGGCAATTATAAGGACAGTCATCATCATGATTACTTTTTTCATATTATAGTTTTTTTAAGAGATGCAGTTACTATAATAATCCATAAAAAAAATCCCGCCATCAGGCGGGATTGTGCAGTCGGTTTTGGTAAACGACTAGTTGTAATGAGGTATTTAAAGAGATGCTCAACAATAGTTAAACAAATTTTCTCAAGCTTTTATGATTTTGGTAAAAGATAAGCATATGTAAATTCTGGTTAATTAACTTATCTTTTACATTGACAAGGGCTTTTTCTAAAGTGCTGCACGAAGGGAAAACTTTTTTTTATTTATTTTTAGCGATATCTACTGGAGATATTTGTCGAATTGCTGTCAATCTTTTTCAATTGAATTTAACAGCTTCGTTTCTGAAATATCATTAGCTTATAAATACAAAATGATTTACAATTGTTTAAAATAATATTTGTAATTGCCTAAGTAGTAAATTGCAGCAATTTTATGCCTATGTTGAGTATTTGTAAAAAAGAGCTTCATCAGTTTTTCAGCAGCCTTACAGGTTATATTGCCATCATTTTATTTTTGCTGGTTAATGGTGTTTTTTTATTTGTTTTAAAAGATAGTAACATTTTTGATTTTGGTTATGCTTCGCTGGATAAATTTTTTGAACTGGCTCCGTGGATATTTATTTTTTTAGTGCCAGCCCTTGCCATGCGTTCTTTAGCAGAAGAATTTAAGACAGGTACTTTTGAAATTCTGCAAACAAAACCGCTTTCTAAATGGCAAATAGTAACAGGCAAATATTTTTCTATTTTGATTGTGCTGCTTTTTGTAATTGTACCCACCTTCATTTATATTTTTACTGTTAAAAGTTTAAGTGCAACAGGAAATATTGATAGCGGCGGAATCACAGGAAGTTATATTGGTTTGTTTCTGTTGGCAGCGGTATTTGCAGCTATCAGCTTGTGTTGTAGTAGTTTTACTAACAATGCGGTAGTAGCTTTTTTGGTAAGTGCTTTTGTTTGTTTAATTCTATATTTTGGGTTTAATGCAATTAGTAAGTTGCCTGTTTTTTTGGGAAAGGCAGATTATTATATAGAAATGATTGGCATTGATTTTCATTATCGAAGCATTAGCCGTGGCTTGTTAGACAGCAGGGATCTACTCTATTTTGTAAGCATCATTTTTTTATTTCTTTTAATCACAGTGCAAAATCTGCATAAACGCTAAGTCAATCTTTAAATGAAATCGAGCATTAATAAAATAGCAGGAAGGAAAGGATGGCTGCCACTAACAATTTTATTGTTGGTATTAATTAATTGGACAGGATCTAAATTTCACACACGGATTGATTTTACCAATGAAAGAAGATTTACCCTTTCGTCATCTACCGAATCCATTTTAAAAAATCTTGATAGCACAGTTGATATTACCG
Source organism: Ferruginibacter sp. (assembly GCA_025352625.1). Lineage (GTDB taxonomy): Bacteria > Bacteroidota > Bacteroidia > Chitinophagales > Chitinophagaceae > Ferruginibacter. Next base: position 13,419 of record JANXSR010000314.1, on the reverse strand, counting down.
TGTTGTTAGCAGGAGACATAAAATCTGAATTTAAAAAACTTTCCAACAGCACAAGGGAGTTACTGGAAAATTTTAAAAATTACGGGGGCAATAAAATACAATACAAATTTGAATTGCCGGGAGAAGGATTGGATGATTCTTTAAAAGCTAATGTATTTGATTCGCTTATTGGAATGGGATTGCGCCCCACTAATCAACAGGTGCAGGTAAAAGAAGGCGAAGGAAAAACGCAACGACAAATTTTTCCGGGGGCAATTATTCAATATGGGGGGAAATCCATTGCCGTTGATTTGTTGCAGGGACAGGTGCAAAAAAATGTTTTTAATTCAGACAATATTTTAGACAAGCAATCTTTAAATAGTGCCGAAGCATTATTGGAATATAAGTTTGCCAACGCCATCCAAAAATTAACGCAAAAGGAAGTTCCTGTGGTTGCGTATGCTTACGGTAATGGGGAGCCGCCGTACGGATTTTTACCGGTACATGATGTTTTTGAAACCCTGGGTAAAAACTTTATTGTAGATACGGTAAATGTCAGATCACAACCTTTTATCAATCCTGAATATGCGGCTATAGTTATTGTAAAACCTACCGCAAAATTTACAGACGATGATAAGTTTAAATTGGACCAGTACGTGATGAATGGCGGAAGGATATTATTTTTTATGGATGTGTTGTATGCAGAAAGAGATAGTCTTCAAAATGGAGAGTTAATAGCTTATTCAAGAGACCTTAATTTAAATGACCTGTTGTTTAGATACGGAGCAAGAATTACTACAGACGTACTTGCAGATAAACATTCCGATAAAATTCCTGTTGAAGTTGGTGCTGTTGGCGGACGAAGTCAGAAGCAATTATTACCATGGCCCTATGCTCCATTATTACAGCCGGGTTCGGATAATGTAATTGTAAAAAATCAGGCAGATGTGTTGGGGCAGTTTGCTAATGCCATTGATACCGTAGATGCCCCTGGAATTACCAAGACAATTCTTCTGTCATCCTCTGAAAGTGCATACACATTGCCTACTCCTGCAAGAATAGAATTGAACAGTTTACAAACGATTGAAGATATAACAAAATTCAACCGTAAAAATATTCCAGTTGCAGTTTTGCTTGAAGGGAAATTTACAAGTTTATATGCAAACAGAGCAAGCCAGGAACAACTGGATACTTTAAAAACTTACAATCTTACTTTTCAAAGAGAGAGTATAAATCCGGGTAAAGTGATTGTAGTAGGGGATGCAGATATTGTCCTTAATCAGGTATCAGAATTGATTGGGCCCTTACCAATGGGTACGAATAAGTACACAAATATTCAATATGCCAACAAAGATTTCTTTTTGAATTGCACTGAATATCTTGCTGATAAAAAAAATATTTTAGACGCAAGAGCAAAAGATTACACACTTCGTTTATTGGATGTGCAGAAAACTGCTACTCAGCGGTCTCTTTGGCAAATGATAAATATTGTGGTTCCAATATTGCTGGTATGTTTTTTTGCGTTTGGCTATCAATGGTGGCGTAAAAGAAAGTATACTAAATTGTAGAAATGGAAAAAACAGAAATTATATATCTTGTTTTTAGTGTGGTGATAGTATTGGCTTTAATTTTTGATCTTGGTTTATTGAGCAAAAAAAATCAGGTAATTACTTTAAAAACGGCCCTGATACAAACAGCATTTTGGGTATTGTTATCAATAGCATTTTGTGGATTTATCTGGTTCGAGAATGAGGGAGGTCATGGTAAAACTGACGCAGTTTCCTATTTCTCCGCATACCTGTTAGAGTGGTCACTTTCCATCGATAACATTTTTGTTTTCATTATTATCTTTACCTTTTTTGGAGTTAAAGAAAAAAATTATTCCCGAGTATTATTACTGGGTATTTTAATGGCCATTGTTTTCAGAATTATCTTTATTGCAATTGGCAGCCAGCTGGTAGCTAAATTTGATTGGGTAATGTACATCTTCGGCGTTTTTTTAGTATACACAGGAATAAAAATGTTTGGCAGTAACGAGGAAGAAGAATTTGCACCAGATAAAAACTGGGCTTTTAAATTATTGCGAAAAATAATGCGTACCACAAACGAGGAACCCAATGGACGCTTTATTATTGTAAAAGATAAAAAAATATTTTTCACCAAATTGGCAATGGTAGTGGTAATGTTGGGTTTAATTGATCTCGTATTCGCAATAGATTCAATTCCCGCAGTGTTCTCCATTATTCCGGATCCGGCTAAAAAAATGCTTATTTATTCTTCAAATATTTTTGCGGTACTTGGATTAAGAAGCCTGTTTTTTTTATTGCGTGGTGCCGCCAATAGATTTAATTATTTGCAGCAAGGCATTGCGATTGTATTATTGTTCATTGGCATTAAAATGTTAATAACAAAATGGGTGCATTTGCCGGTTTGGATATCGCTTCTGGTGATTATTTTTTGTATATCCGGCTCTATTTTTTATTCGGTTTGGCATAAAGAAAAAAATGGAATCTCCAATTAATTGGTTAATTTTTATAGCGTAATAATTTTTTATTTGTATACCATTGCTCAAATAGCACAAACAATAAAAGCCAATTGGCTGCAGCAAAATGATGCCGTAATCATTGAGCATATTTTAATTGATAGCAGGAAATTATTATTTCCCGCCACTACTTTATTTTTTGCTCTGGAAGGTCCTAGAAGAAATGGTAATTCCTTTGTTGAAGAATTGTACCAAAAAGGTGTTCGCAATTTTATAGTAAATGAAAATTTTAACAGAGATGAATTAATTGAGTTTAAGGGTGCTAATTTCTTACTGGTAAAAGATGTATTGTTTGCATTACAAATTGTAACGGCATTTCATCGAAAACAGTTCACTATTCCTATAATAGGTATTACCGGCAGTAATGGCAAAACAATTGTAAAAGAATGGCTGTACCAGTTATTGAACAACAATTATAATATTGTAAGAAGTCCTAAAAGTTACAATTCGCAGGTGGGAGTACCCTTAAGTGTTTGGCAGATAAATGCCGGGCATACATTGGGTATTTTTGAAGCGGGCATTTCTCAGCCGGATGAAATGCAACAGTTGGAAAAAATTATTGAACCCACGATTGGAGTACTTACTAATATCGGGCAAGCCCACAGTGAAGGTTTTTTGAATATTCGCCAGAAAATAAATGAGAAATTGAAATTATTTCTGCGTAGTAAATTATTGATTTATTGTTCCGACAATCCTGAGGTAAACAGTGCGGTAGGAACATTTGCTAACAATGTAAGAAATAAAAATACCTTTCAACTTTTTTCATGGAGTAAAAAAACAAAAGCCACTTTACAGATAACCTCAGTTATAAGTAAAGATGCCACAACTACCATTAAGGCTATTGATAACAGCACTGTAGATAATCCTCGTTTTATAAGCATCACCATACCTTTTATTGATGAAGCAGCAGTAGAAAATGCCATCACTTGCTGGTGTGTTTTAGTATATTTAAATATTGATAATGCCCTGATAACTGAAAAAATGTTACAGCTCCGTTCGGTAGAAATGAGGCTCGAACTGAAGCAGGGCATCAATAATTGTTCTGTTATAAACGACAGTTACAGTGCTGATATCAACTCCCTTACCATAGCACTTGATTTTTTGGCACAGCAACAGCAGCATACTAATCGCACCGTTATTTTGAGTGATATTTTGCAATCGGGTAAAAGCAGCATTGATTTATACAAAGAGGTTGCAGCAATATTGCAGCAAAAAAAAATTAATCGTTTTATTGGTATCGGCCCTGAAATTTTAAAACAACAACATGCATTTAGGGAAATAACTCAAACTTATTTTTTTTCATCAACCAATGAATTCAGGCAACAGTTCCATACTCTTCATTTCCACAACGAAAGTATTTTATTAAAAGGAGCAAGAGTATTCGAATTTGAGCAACTCAGTCATTTGCTTGAAGAGAAAGTACACCAGACAGTATTGGAAATTAACCTCAATGCAATTACACATAATTTAAAGCAATACCAGCAGCAACTTAGCCCAGGTGTAAAAGTTATGGCAATGGTTAAGGCTTTCAGTTATGGAAGTGGCAGTTTTGAGATTGCCAATCTATTACAATTTCATAAAGTAGATTACCTAACAGTTGCTTATGCAGATGAAGGCGTAGAACTTCGCAAGGCTGGTATTAAGCTACCCATAATGGTAATGAATGCAGAGGAAGTTACCTACGACCTGATGGTGCAATATGATCTTGAACCCGAGCTATTTTCGTTTGCTATTTTATTGGGTTTTCAACAATATTTACAAAGATGCGGTATAAGTAATTATCCTGTTCATATAAAGTTAGATACAGGCATGCATCGCCTTGGTTTTGAAGCAAAGGATATCAGCAGGTTATCTGAAACACTTCAGTCTTCTGTTTCATTTAAAGTGCAATCTGTCTTTTCTCACTTGGTGGCAAGCGATTCGATGGAACATGATGTTTTTACAGAAAACCAGGCAGCTATATTTTTACAGAGCTGCAATGAATTGGAAAAAGCAACAGGCTATACTTTTCTCCGGCATATTGGAAACACATCTGCCATCCACAGGCACAAAAAATTGCAACTCGATATGGTTCGTTTAGGAATTGGTTTATACGGGGTAGATAGCAGTGTGGAAATGCAGCAGCGATTAAAGAATGTGACTACTTTAAAAACTACTATTTCGCAAATAAAGAAAGTAAAAGCAGGCGAAACAGTTGGATACAGCAGAAAAGGTATTGTAAAAAAAGATGCCGTGATTGCTACCGTTAGAATTGGTTACGCAGATGGCTACCCAAGAGCACTGAGCAATGGTAAAGGCAACATGTGGGTTAACGGCCATTTATTACCTGTTATAGGACTGGTATGCATGGACATGACAATGCTTGATGTAACTGGTATTGATGTAAAGGAAGGTGATGAAGTAATTGTTTTTGGCGAACCTTTATCCGTGCATGATGTTGCCAATTGGGCTAATACTATTCCTTATGAGATTTTAACCGGTATTTCTCAAAGGGTAAAACGGGTTTATTTTGAAGAGTAGATTGAAAGATGCTGAAAACTATCCAATAATCAATTTAAGATTACTCAACTATACCATACCATTCAAATTATTATCTTTGCGACCAATTATGAAAGCAAGACAAGTAACATTTATCATTCTTTTGGTTGTGTTGGCCGATCAGGCCTTAAAGTTTTACATCAAAACACATTTCTTTCTCGATGATTCACACAAAATAATGGGCAACTGGTTTCAACTTTATTTTGTTGAAAACGAAGGCATGGCGTATGGCTGGAAATTTGGTGGACAGGCTGGTAAGATGGTACTAACTTTATTTAGACTTGGCGCTGTAATTTTTGGTGTTTGGTATTTGAGAAGTATTATTGAGAAGAAATATAATAGAGGCTTTATTGTTTGTGCCGCCTTAATTTTTGCAGGAGCTCTTGGTAATTTACTGGATAGTATGTTTTATGGATTAATCTTTGAAGCAAGTGATCGCGGCCATATAGCAGCACTATTTCCAAAGCATGGCTATGCAGGCTTTTTACATGGTAAGGTAGTAGATATGCTTTATTTTCCTATTATCCATGATGCTCATTTTCCTAAATGGGTGCCTGTTTGGGGTGGAGAGGAGTTTGTATTTTTTCGCCCTATATTTAATTTGGCAGATGCTTCCATATCTACAGGTGTAATAACAATCTTGGTTTTTCAAAAACGATTTCTTAAACACCACTTAGGTAATGAAATAAATGATACTGTTGAAACCGGTGCTGTTGTAAATGATGATGTGCAGGTACAATAAAAATCACATCACTTTTTGAATATAAAAAATAGGCATCCAATCAGATGCCTATTTTTATTTATTGCCTACTTGTTAGTAAGGTAAAATAACGGTTTTTGTTTCGCCATTTACTCCTTTCCACACTGCTTTAAAATAATAAGTTCCGGTACCTGGGCATGCCGTAGGTTCGCCTGCTGCATTTAATCCAAATGTAACTACCACATCAGCAATCAATTTACCATGAGTAACTTCTCCACTAACCAGGCGAAAATCACAATCCTGGCGAATAACGAGTGGCTTACTGATTGCAGTAACAAATGCATTACCAAAACGGTTTGTTCCCCATTCCGAAATACCATTTACTGCTCCTTCTGTATGTGTACCGGTTGTAGTTATAACTATTCCGTTATTATAAGTAAATACCCTTTGTTTGGCAACCTGCCAGCTTCTTTTGGTTCCGTTATCAAATGTTAACGAAAGATCGGTTCCTATTATAGTATGTGTAATACTACCTCTTGTTGCCAAGTCACCAATGCGCCCGCCAGTTACATTGGTAATTGTTTTTATACCATTGATGATAATACTTTTACTATCCTTTACCCTTGTAATTTTAAGGTTCTGGATATCTACAGTTAACACAGCTCCGGCATCTTTAAAGTAGGTTGCTACGGGCATAGAAAGTACAACTACCCCGGTAAACAAACGGGTTCCCTGGCAGTTTAAACCATTATAAGTAACGGTAATTTTTTTAATTCCATTTGCAGACTCAGCTACGGCTGTGGCATTACAAAGTGTTCCCAAAGCATTGTCAATTTTACCATTAAAAGTTGCATTGCCTTCAATAATAACGTTCGCATCATTGGCAATAGCATCTACTTCTGTAGAAACATTTGATTGGTCATCTGCCTGGGCGGCAATTTCTGTGCTTGTATCTGTGGTGGAAGGGTTTGTATCTGTTTTTTTACAGCTTACAAATGCTACTGCCATTATTAATGTAACAGCAGCGATTAAACGGATTTTTGATTGCATGAGTTTTTGATTTTTTAATGAACGATTTTTTATAGATGATTATTTTGTATAAAAGTTTAATTGCGATTTCATTTTTGTTTTTTAATGGATACCTCTAAAAAATATGTTGTATATAAATTCTACTTAATTGCCCTGTAAATACTTCAACAACCATTAATGTAACTGGTGGTGTATAGTTGAATTACTTTAAACTGATTAAAAACCGGGTATCAAATAAAAAATCCATGGCTTCACTATTTAATGGCTACCTATCTTTGTAGTATGGCACAAAAAGTTAGAGTAAGATTTGCACCAAGCCCTACCGGGGGGTTGCATTTGGGCGGTGTCCGCACTGTATTGTTTAATTATTTATTTGCTAAAAAACATGGAGGTGATTTTATTGTAAGGATAGAAGATACAGACCAGTCGAGGTTTGTAGCTGGTGCCGAAGCATATATTTTTGATTGTCTCAAATGGTGTGGCCTAACGCCAGATGAAAGTGTGTTGCATGGCGGCCAATATGCACCGTATCGCCAGAGCGAAAGAAAGGCAATATACCGGCAGTATGCCGAACAATTAATTAAAGACGGTTATGCCTATTATGCATTTGATACACCTGCTGAACTGGAAACCATGCGGGAGTTATTGAAAACAAAAGGTAGTAGTAGCCTACAATATGACCACCATGTTCGCATGAACATGAATAACTCCTTACGCCTGCTGCCTGAAGAAACGCAGCAACTACTGGACGCAGCAACACCTTATGTGATACGCATTAAAATTTCGCCCGATGAATTTATACCTTTCACGGATATGATAAGGGGTGATATAAATTTTGACACCAATGCCGTTGATGACAAAGTGTTACTGAAGGCTGATGGAATGCCTACTTATCACCTGGCTGTTGTAGTAGATGATTTTTTAATGAAAATCACCCACGCCTTTCGGGGAGAAGAATGGCTACCCAGCGCACCTGTACACATCTTACTTTGGAAATATTTATTTGGATTGGACAATATGCCGGAATGGGCACACCTTCCATTGATTTTAAAACCGGATGGCAACGGTAAATTGAGTAAAAGAGACGGGGACCGGCTTGGCTTTCCGGTGTATGCCATGGATTGGACAGACCCTGTTAGCAATGAAATAACAAAAGGGTTTAAAGAAATCGGGTTTTTACCTGAAGCTTTTATCAACCTTTTGGCGGTACTGGGCTGGAATGATGGTACAGAACAGGAAATTTTTTCCGAGGAAGAATTGATTGAAAAATTCAGCATTGAAAAAGTGCATAAAGGCGGGGCTAAATTTGATTTTGAAAAAGCAAAGTGGTTTAACCATGAGTGGATCAAAAAACTGGATGTGGAACATTATGCCGCCAGGGTAAAGGAAATTTTTAAATCCAACGGTATTGCAATTGCAGATGACCATTATTTAAACAAAGTAATGCACCTTGTAAAAGAGCGGTGTACTTTATTACCTGATTTTTATACACAGGGAAGTTTCTTTTTCCAGGCACCTGTTACAATTGATACAGCGGCTATAAAACCAAAATGGGATGACAGGAAAAATTTATTTTTTATTGAATTGGTAAAAGCCTGGCAGCTAAGTACGCTTTGGGAATCAACCGACCTGGAACTTAGCTTCAAGGAAATTGCAGCAGCCAACAGTTTAAAAACAGGAGAATTAATGTTGCCCCTGCGTATTATGCTGGTAGGAGGAAAATTCGGGCCGGGCGTTTTTGAAATTGCGGCCGCTATTGGCAAAAAAGCTACTATTGCAAGGGTTGAACATACCTTATCTTTAATTGAATAATTTATTGCAGAACCGCTCCATTATGACAAGACCCATACGAGTACTGGTAGCCAAAGTTGGACTGGATGGCCATGACCGTGGCGCTAAAATAATTGCCACTGCCTTGCGGGACGCAGGTATGGAAGTGATTTACACAGGCCTGCGGCAAACGCCTGAAATGGTAGTAAACGCCGCCCTGCAGGAAGATGTGGATGCCATTGGTATCAGTATTTTAAGTGGTGCACACAATACCATTTTCCCGAAAGTAATTGCATTAATGAAAGAAAAAGAAATGGACGATGTATTACTTACCGGCGGGGGAATTATTCCGGATGAAGATATGATTGCACTGAATGAGCTGGGAGTGGGCAAACTATTCGCCCCTGGTGCAACCACTGCGGATATTGCAGTTTATATAAAAGACTGGGTTAAAACACATAGAAATTTTTAAATTTAAGTATGGAAAAAAGAATTAAAATATTTAAGTCTTTTGAAGAACAGGAAATGTATTTTCTGAAATACTTTTTTTTACTAACGCCGTCAGAAAGATTAAAAGCACTTGCAACACTGCAGAAAAAAAATAATAAAGATTTTTTAAATCCATCGCCCAAAAAGATAACCATTCAAAAACACTTTTTAAATGGATATAGAACATCCTGAATTTATAAATTTTTTGAAATGTGCTCAAAAAAACAAATTGAGATACCTGTGTATCGGAGGATATGCTGTAAACTATTACGGTTACCATAGAATGACAGAAGATCTTGATGTATGGATTGCTCCAACCAATGAAAATAAAAATATTTTTTTAAACACCATGTTGTGCATGGGCTATACAGAAAACGAATTAAATGATATAAAAAATGAAGATTTCACCTCTTACTTTATGTGTAGTTTGGGAGCAAGGCCAAACGTAATTGATGTGATTACTATTTTACATTATTCCCTGAATTTCGATGAATCAGAAAAAAAAATGTCTTTGCATAAATTAAGTGATGATATTGAATTAAGGCTGGTTTCTTACGAATCATTAAAGGAAGTTAAGTTACGTTCTCTCAGGCCTAAAGATTTATGGGATATCTCACAACTTGAAAAAATAAGAAACAGTAAATAAGAAACCATGAGCTATTCAACACTGCTTACCAGCCTGGATAATGGCATCTTTACCATCACCATCAACCGCCCCGACAAATTAAATGCATTGAACAAAGATGTATTTACTGACCTGGATCAAGCGGTAGAAGAGATACAAAATGATCCTGCAATTAAATCTGCTATCATCACTGGTGCAGGACCAAAGGCTTTTGTTGCCGGTGCGGATATTACTGAGTTTAACGGTTTAAGCAAGGCGGCGGCGATGGCTTTGGCGAAAAGAGGCCAGGATATTTTTTTTAAAATAGAAAACTGTACCAAGCCCATCATTGCTGCTGTAAATGGATTTGCGTTGGGCGGTGGTTGTGAATTGGCTATGGCCTGTCATTTTCGGATTGCCAGTGACAATGCAAAATTTGGACAGCCCGAAGTTAACCTTGGTTTGTTGCCCGGCTATGGTGGCACACAACGCTTAACCCAGTTAATTGGCAAAGGCCGGGCCATTGAATTACTCATCAGCGCTGCTATGATTGACGCTGCCACAGCACTGCAATACGGCCTTGTAAATTATGTAGTACCAGCCGGTGAATTGCTGAACAAAGCAATTGCAGTTTTATCTGTCATTAACACAAAAGCACCGTTGGCAATTGCTGCCTGTATAGAGGCAGCCAATGCAGTATTTGATGAAACCCGCAATGGATATGCTACTGAAATAAATGCATTTGGAGAATGCTTTGTTACAGCAGATATGAAAGAAGGTACCAGTGCCTTTCTGGAAAAAAGAAAAGCAAATTTTATTGGAAAATAAAGGATGGATCTTTTAAAAGCAAAGCCAGTTTAATTGTTTTTTTGCGGCTCTGTCAATGCTTCATCAATCAGGTATGTTTCTACTTCTGCTATTTTAATATTTCGTTTACTTTCTGCAAAGTTGATAAAGATATCATCTGCTTCCCGTGCAGGAAAAGTGATGATCCTTTTGTGGCCAATGGTGTTTTGCAAAAAGCTTTCCTGTTTACCCTTGCTGCTAACCTCCACAGAAAATTTTTGCACCGACTGGCCATCTTTAATAAACTCTTTTAATACCACGCAATTAATCATTCTTGGTTTTTTAAAGTGTACCTGTATTCTTTCCTTATCAAGGGATTTTATCTCCGCAAATGTGTTTGGGTTATTGTCGTTTACCAGGCCCTTGCTTTTAATTGCAGAGCCGGATACAACTGTAGCGACCGCATTCAAAGAAAGATTTGTTTTAAAATTCTTAGTGCGTAAATTTTTAAAGTTTACCAGTGCTACAGAATCGTTTTCATGTATCAGCCCTCTTCTGTCGGGCGGTACATTCAGCAACAATGTGGCACCACGCCCCACTGATTTTAAATACAAATTAAATAACTGCTCCGGAGTTTTTACTTTGGCATCTTCCTCTTTATGATAAAACCATCCCGGCCTGATACTTACATCACATTCAGCAGGTATCCAGGTTTTACCATTAAAATTACCCATGTTCAATGTATCTGTTTTGGGTGCTCCTTCCCCGGCACTAAATCCAATGGTATCCAGGGTGTTCCAGTTGGTTTCTCCGGCAATACCGTTTTCATTACCTGCCCACCTGATATGTGGACCAATATCACTGAATATTACAGTGGAAGGAGAAAGCTTTTTTACAGTTTTCTTAAACCTGTCCCAATCATATACCTGCTTCTTGCCATTCGGCCCTTCGCCGTTTGCTCCATCCCACCAAAGTTCCCAAATGGGGCCGTAATTGGTAAATAATTCAGTCATCATGTGTACAAATACATCATTGTATTTTGCTGTTCCATAGTCGGGATGGTTTCTATCCCAGGGAGAAATGTACACGCCGAATTTTAATCCATATTCTTTACAGGCTGCCGAGAGTTCTTTCAACACATCGCCTTTGCCATTTTTCCATTTACTTTCTCGTACGGTATGCGAAGAATATTTACTTGGCCACAAACAAAATCCATCATGGTGTTTGGCAGTGATGATGATACCTTTTGCACCGGCTGCTTTTGCTACCCTGCACCATTGCCTGCAATCTAAACTGGTGGGATTAAAAACTTCTTCTTTTTCCGTTCCCTTACCCCATTCCAGGTCAGTAAATGTATTGGGGCCAAAATGCGTAAACAGGTAAAACTCCATATTGTGCCACTGTAACTGCTGTGGAGTTGGTTTAGGAACCTGTGCTGTTACAAGTTGCAAACAAAAAATAAGATAACAAGTGGTGGCAAAAATTTTCTTCATCATCGTTTTAAATATTATAAAAAGCTTTGTAAAGTGATTTCATTAATTTTTTCCAATGGGTTCATAATGTAGGTGAGGATACTGTTATCTGCCATCAGTTCCACCACCCTGAATCCCCTGTATGTAGTGCCCCAGTTGCCGCCAAAATGTGCATCAAATATAAAAGGTATTTCATTCTTCATTTTTATTCCTTCTTCATCATGATCATGCCCGTTAAAAACAGCTTTGATGTTTTTATACTTTGCAAAAACATCAAATAACGCCGGGCAGTCAACCGCATTTTTTGTTTGCTTACCGGGGTTGATGTGAATAAAAATAAAAATGTTTTTCTGTTGCTGATGTTGTTCCAGCCTCGAGGCCATCCAGTTTACATCCGGGCACAGGTAAGTGCCTTTTTCATCAGATGTGGCGGCAATTAAAAAAGTATTTTCATTTAGACTAAAATCAACATTTACGGGCATGCTCCAGATAGATTCCCATTCCTGTGGAGTAACATGGTCATGGTTTCCCTGGCTCACATAGTAGGTTGGTTTCAATTTATCCAGGGCATTTTTTGCCGCCGGGTAATGCATTTTGTCATCATGAATAATGTCTCCGTTGATCATACAAAAAGCAAATGGGTTTTTACTATGCGCTGCATTGATACTGGTAACCAGGGTTTCAAAATATTTTTCATACGCTGTATCTGGTTGACCATAGTGGCCGTCAGATGCAACTACAAACCGCAATGTAACTTTCTTCTTTAGCCATTCCTGTTGGGTTAATTCAGCAGCAGTAAGAATATTTCCATTTGCCAGAACAATCGCAACCGATGATGCATATTTTAAAAATTCACGTCTTTTCATATTGCAGTTTAAATTTCAATAAACTTGTTTTGCAGTTGTTGCTAACGCTTTAAATAAAAATATACTTCTTTAAATACAACCTGCAATGAATAATCACTTGCACTATAAAGTTAACTTATCCCTGTATTATGCAATGAAGAACATATTGATTAATCCCGAAATCAAAATAAAGCTAAAAGCTGCTGATTTCATCTTTCAATAATTAACTTTGCGGCGAAATACAAACAACAAAAACTTAGCTATATGGAATACAGGATAGAAAAAGATACAATGGGTGAAGTAAAAGTACCTGTTGATGCTTATTACGGCGCTCAAACCCAGCGCAGTATTGATAATTTTAAAATTGCGCAGGACATTAATAAAATGCCCAAAGAAATCATCAGGGCATTTGCTTACTTAAAAAAAGCTGCTGCATTAACCAACCTGGATGCGGGTGTATTATCAAAAGAAAAATCTGATCTGATCGGTAAAGCATGTGATGAAATTTTAGAAGGAAAATTAGATGCGTACTTTCCATTGGTAGTGTGGCAAACCGGCAGCGGCACCCAAAGCAATATGAATGTAAATGAGGTGGTAGCTTACCGGGGTCATGTAATTAATGGAGGTACACTTGCTGACAAAGAAAAGTTTTTGCATCCCAATGA
>JANXSR010000251.1 GCA_025352625.1 Ferruginibacter sp. | reverse complement strand
ACCGGAGTTGATAAACGGAGAAGTGAAAGTGCATAAAGCCATTGCTGAATATTATAAAGCTTTTTGTGACAGTGGTTTAATGGCGGCAAGTTTTGATGAACAGTTTGGCGGGCAGCAATTGCCGAAAACCGTATATGCGGCGGCAGATTTTATTGTAGGCAACGCACACAATGGTTTCGAAATGTTTACCTCCTTATCGAACGGCGCAGCAAGGTTATTAACCAGTTTTGCTTCACCCGGTTTGATCAGTGAGTTTGGAATTAAAATATTGAGCGGTGAATATACTGCCACCATGTGTTTGACCGAAACGCAGGCTGGCAGCTCTTTAAGTGATATTGCTACGGAGGCTTTGCTTCAGCAAAATGGAACTTATAAATCCGATAGCTATCGGATAAAAGGCCAGAAAATTTTTATCAGTGCCGGCGATCATGATATAACGGAAAATATTATTCACCTGGTATTGGCAAGAGTAAAAGATGCGCCGAAAGGTGTAAAAGGAATTTCTCTTTTTATTGTTCCTAAAAAAAGAAAGGATGACAATGGGAATTGTATCAGTAATGATGTTAGTTCCATTGGTATTTATCACAAAATGGGGCAACACAGTACCCCAGCCATGCACCTGGAATTTGGTGCAGCAAATGATTGCATTGGATATTTGATTGGTGAAGAAGGGAAAGGATTATTTTATATGTTCCAGATGATGAACAATGCAAGATTAGGTGTTGGCCTTGCAGGAACATACATTGCGTCTGCTGCGTATTATGCTTCCCTGCAGTATGCAAAAGAAAGGCCGCAGGGGCGGAGATTGAATAATAAAAATCTCAATGAACCACCAACAACTATTATTCATCACCCCGATGTAAGGCGCATGTTGTTTTTACAGAAAGCAGTTGTAGAAGGCTCTTTGGCTTTAATACTACAATGCTATAAATATATCGACCTGGAAAAAATAAGTAGTGGTGATGAGCAACAGCGCTACAATGATTTACTGGAGTTGTTGACACCGGTGGCGAAAACCTACGGCGCAGAAATGGGAAATGCATCAGTGAATAATGGTATGCAGGTTTTAGGGGGTTATGGTTATACAGAAGATTTTATATTGGAACAATTAGCACGAGATGTACGCATCATGAGTTTGTATGAGGGCACAACAGGTATACAATCGCAGGCATTGTTGGGTAGGCAGGTGCCAATGAATAATGGAAGGTCTTTGCAATACTGGAAAGAAGAAGTGATGAAAGATATTGATGCGGCGCAACAGGTAAGCAGCCTGCAACAATATGCTGATTGGTTATTGAACGAGATAGAGGGACTGGAAAATATAACAACACATTTATTAAACATTGCATCAAAAGGCGATGCAGAAATATTTTTAAGCGATGCTACTTTGTATATGGAGTTATTTGGTTTGGTGAATATAGCATGGCAATGGTTGAAACAGGCTGTGGTGGCCAACAACAGCTTAAGTGAAAAAAACAGTACAACAGATAATGAAAATTTTTACCGCTCAAAAATTGAAACCATGCAATTCTTTTATCATTACGAACTGGTAAAAACAAAAGGATTATGTGCAAGGTTGAAAGATGAAAAAGTGCTGACCGTTTGGAAAGAAAATGAAATGATATTGTAAGGCCTAACATCTCCAAAGGAGAGAAACAATAAAGGTCCGTTTTTCGGAAACCACTTAATAATTAGTGTCTCCGAAAAAGTTGAATAGAGAGACAATGCTGATGTGGTAGATATAAAGTTTGGATTTGAAATGTAGTGCCGTCCTTCTCCAAATGGAGAAGGATAAGAGGATGAGGTCAGAACAAGGTCACAAAGTACACAAAGGCCCACAAAGTGCACAACGTTGTGTTCGTAGTGCTTCTTAGTGTTTGTGTCCCAAAAACTGTTACATAAAATACTAATAATGAAAAGCAGGAAACAATTTTTAACAACAATAGGTGTAGGATTAACAGGCATTGCCATGGGTAAAACTCCCATCCATTTAGAAAATGATGATCTCCCGAAATTAGAATTTGCTTTTACTGCAAATATTACATTAGGTGTGGTACAGGATTTAGGAGCTACCCCGCATGGCCACCGCCGTATCATTCCAATTACCGGAGGAAGTTTTGAAGGCCCGGCTATAAAGGGAACTGTAGAACCGGGCGGGGCCGACTGGCAAATTATAAGGGCTGATAATGTAGCTGAACTAAATGCAAAATATACCTTGAAAACAAATGATGGTGTATTGATTTATGTTGAAAACAAAGGGTACCGTCATGGACCGGCTGAAGTATTGCAAAGGCTGTCAAGGGGAGAAGCAGTGGATGCAAAAGAATATTATTTTCGTGCCACTCCTTTTTTTGAAACGGCGTCGGAAATATATGATTACATGAATAAATACATATTTATCGCAAGTGGCGAAAGAAAAAAAGACAGCGTGATTATTCATTTTTATAAAGTTTTATAATAGCAATTGTATGAGTATAAATAATGGTGAGCAACAGGATCCGTCGCTGGTACAAACAGAAATAAAAGGCGAAATTTTATTGGTACGGTTAAGCCGTCCTCAAAAAAGAAATGCCATGAACGATGCAACGGTTCAAGCAATCGAAGCAATTTTTTCTAACATACCGGACGGTGTAAAGTGTGCCATTATTTATGGTGAAGGAAAACATTTTAGTGCCGGGTTGGATTTATCGGAGCTTACAGAAAGAGATACTATGCAGGGTGTGCATCATAGCCGCATGTGGCACCGGGCATTGGACAAAGTTCAGTTTGGTACTGTGCCGGTGGTGGCTTTATTACATGGTGCCTGTGTAGGCGGAGGTCTGGAACTGGCAAGTGCCTGCCATATCCGTGTAGCGGAAGCATCCACATTTTATGCATTACCCGAAGGGCAAAGAGGAATATTTGTTGGTGGTGGTGCATCAGTCCGTTTGCCTAAATTAATTGGTATGGCACGTATGGCAGATATGATGTTTACCGGTCGGGTGATTACTGCTGATGAAGGAAATACCATCGGCATTTCGCAATACATAACTGAAGACGGAAAGGGCATGGAAAAAGCGATTGAACTGGCAACAAAAATTTGTGGCAATGCGGGTATAACAAATTATGCATTGATGCATGTACTGCCACGTATTGCAGATGCATCGCAGGATCAGGCTTTGATGATGGAAAGCCTGATGGCTGCCATTGCCCAAAGTGCGCCGGAAGCAAAAGAAAGATTGAAACAATTTTTAGAAGGTAAGGCAAAAAAAGTGGGAGAGTTATAATGATTTTGGATATGCGATTTCGGATTTCGGAACTTGATGGATGAAGAGTCTTCCATTTTAGTCACTTCCGACATCGCATATCCGAAATCCGAAATCGCATATAATGAATACTTCGGAAAGAAATACAAAAGCCTATAAAAAGATAGACACCATCAAGGTGGATATAAAAATGGATCACCGTGCTGATGGTTCAACGGTTTTGTATTCACTTGTTCCCCTGGAGCCTCATCCATACAGGCTTACAGACAGATTAATCCATTGGGCCACTGTTGCGCCAGACCGGATTTTTATTGGCAGAAAAAATGAAGCAGGCAGCTGGGATACGTTGACTTATGCTGAAACATTTGCCAAAGTAAAAAGCATCGCACAGGCATTGTTGCATAAAAAAGTTTCTCCATCACAACCCATTGCTGTACTCAGTGAGAATAGTATTGAACATGGGTTAATGGCTTTGGCAGCATTGCACATTGGTGTTCCTTATTCGGCAATTGCACCTGCATATTCTTTACGTTCAACTGATTTTGAAAAACTAAAACATGTAATCAATTTACTCACGCCGGGTTTAATTTTTGTACAAGACGGAAAAAAATATGAGAAAGCTTTAAAGGCTGTGGCAAATGATGTAGAAGTTGTAAGTCTTCATAAACCGGACAGGGAATGTATGTTTACACATTTCGATGAGTTGATTACTACACAACCTACTGAAGAAATTGATAGCGCTTTTGCAGCAATTCAACCCGATACCGTTGCTAAAATTTTATTTACTTCCGGTTCTACAGGTTTGCCAAAAGGCGTTATCAATACACATGAAAATATGAGCACCAACTGGCAGCAGATTACACAAACATTTCCCTTTATAAAAGAAGAAGGATTGGAGTTTATAGACTGGCTGCCATGGAACCATACATTTGGCGGCAACCATAATTTTGGATTAACCGTTTTCAATGGAGGGTCATTGTATATTGATGATGGAAACCCAACACCAAAAGGTATTGCTGCAACAGTTGCTAATTTAAAAGAACGAAGGCCTACTATTTATTTTAATGTACCCAAAGGTTTTGAAGATTTAATTCCGCATTTTAAAAACGATGAACAATTACGCAAACAATTTTTCAGCAATTTAAAAATGTTGTTTTATGCCGGCGCCGGTATGCCACAACATGTATGGAATGTATTGGAAGAATTAGCTGTTGAAACAGTGGGTGAAAAAATATTGATTGGAACCGGGTTGGGTTGTACAGAAACCTGTCCGTCTGCTTTGTTTGCCAGTGAGCCAGGCGGCTTTGCAGGCTGGTTGGGCGTTCCCGTACCCGGACTGGAATTAAAATTAGTTCCATCCGGCGGAAAATTAGAAGCAAGATATCGTGGAAAAAATGTATTTCCGGGTTACTGGCGGCAGCCTGAATTAACTGCAAAAGCTTTTGATGAAGAAGGATTTTATTGTACCGGCGATGCATTGAAGTTTGTTGATGAAACCAATGCAAACAAAGGGATGATTTTTGATGGGAGGATTGCTGAAGATTTTAAATTGAATACGGGTACATGGGTAAATGTAGGTGTGCTAAGGGCGCAAATGATAGCAGCAGGCGATGGGTTGATCCAGGATGTGGTGATAACGGGACATGATAATGAATTTGTCGGGGCCATAGTTTTTGCCGGGGTAGATTATTGCAAACGAATTACAAACCTGGGTACTGAAGTTGCAATGAATGAAATTATTCAGCACAAAACAGTAAAAGAAAAATTGCAGGAAGTATTAAATGAAATGGCAATTAAAAATACGGGAAGTGCTTCGTTAGTAAAAAGAGCAGTGTTTGCTGATTTTAATTTAAATATTGATAAGGGAGAAGTAACAGATAAAGGTTCCATTAACCAAAGAATGATTATTCAAAATCATCCGGAACTGGTTGAAAAATTATATGCTTTTGAAATTACTAATTCAATTATAGAAGTTAAGAAATAAATAGACCAACCATAATTTGCAGAGAAGCAAAATTGAATGAATATTTTAAATTATTGGACTCTAAAGCCTTCCCTTCGGGGAGGTTTGGAGGGGCTTTAAAAAAATAATTATGAAACTTGAAAATATTTCAGCGATAGTTACCGGCGGTGCATCTGGTTTAGGTGCCGCCACAGCAAGGGCATTAGCAGCAGCTGGGGCTAAAGTTGCCATACTGGATATGAATTTTTTGTTGGCACAAAAAATTGCTGATGAAATTGGCGGCATTGCGGTTGAATGTAATGTAGCTGATGAGGCATCTGCAAAAAATGCTATCACTATTGCAAAAGAAAAATTTGGTGTGGCAAAGGTGTTAATCAATTGTGCAGGCATCGGCCCGTCTGCAAGGATTGTGGGAAAAAATGGCCCTATGCCATTGAGTGATTTTTCTAAAGTAATACATGTAAATCTCATTGGCAGTTTTAATATGATGCGGTTGGCAGCTGCAGAAATGATAATAGCTAATGCAATGCCGGATGGCGAAAGGGGTGTTATTATTTCAACTGCATCGGTAGCAGCTTATGAAGGACAAATCGGGCAAGCTGCTTATGCTGCGTCAAAAGGCGGCATTGTAAGTTTAACATTGCCGGCGGCAAGAGAATTTGCACAGTTTGGAATAAGAGTGAATGCGATAGCCCCGGGTTTGTTTTTAACTCCGTTGCTGGAAGGATTATCTGATGAGGCAAAGCAAAGTTTATCAACGGCAATACCATTTCCTAAAAGGTTAGGTGCAGCAGATGAATTTGCTAGACTGGTGTTGCACATCATTGACAACAGTTATATAAATGGTGAAGTAATAAGAATTGATGGAGGCTTAAGAATGCAAGCGAAGTAAAGAAGATATTGGATATTAGATATTTGATAATAGATATTGGATATTGTGTTTTAATTTTTAGGACTATTTAATATGGAAAATGAGAAACTAATATTGATTGATGATTTGGAAATTTATCAGATAGCAATGGATATCGGTGATAAGGTTTGGAATGTGGCAGATACCTGGGACTATTGGAAAAAAGATACAATCGGTAAGCAACTTGTTAGAGCTGCGGACAGCATTGCGGCAAATATTTCTGAAGGCTATGGAAGATACACCTATAAAGACAGAAGAAATTTTTGTTACATAAGTCGTGGCTCCATGTTTGAAACCCGAACATGGCTCACCAAAGCAAAACAGCGGGAAATAATTACAGAAGAAGTGTTCAATACATTTATCGAAAAATTAAAAACATTGCATCAAAAACTAAATGCCTATATCTATGCCCTAAACAAAAATATTAAAACTGAAAAATAATATCAAATATCCAATATCAAATATCTTCTTTATCTATTATCAAATATCATTTTATTATGACTAAAAAATCTCCTCCATTTCGTGCTGACCAGGTCGGCAGTTTATTAAGAACAATTGAAGTAAAAGAAAACCGTCTTCGCTGGAAGAAAGGTGAAATACCTGCAGCAGAATTGCGGGCAATTGAAGACAAGGCAATTGCTGAAACAGTAAAAAAAGTAGAAAGCATTGGTATGAAATCCATTACCGATGGCGAATTCAGAAGAGATTATTTTCACCTTGATTTTCTTAAGGAACTTTCTGGTGTATCAGTTACCGGCGGTATTGATGCGAACCCTCACGCTAAAGTTGCTGAAGATGGATTTACGCCGCCCAAGCTGAGTGTTACAGGAAAATTAAAACATGTAAAAGATATACAGGTGGCTGATTTTAATTTTCTTAAATCGGTGGTAACACAAACACCAAAAGTTTCCATTCCATCGCCCACAATGGTTCATTTCAGGGGCGGAAGAAAATCGATAGATATCAATTCATATCCTGATATGGATTTGTTCTTTCATGATTTAAGCGAATGTTATAAGGCAGAAATAGATGCGTTGTACAAAAATGGTTGCAGGTATTTACAATTGGATGATACCAATCTTGCTTATCTGTGCGATCCTAAGATGAGGGAAGCAGCGAGAGAGCGTGGCGATGATCCGGATGATTTACCGAGAACTTATGCAGCATTGATTAATTCTGTTATTGATAACAGGCCGGATGATTTAACCGTTGGCATTCATTTATGCCGTGGCAACTACCGCAGCACCTGGTTTGCCGAAGGTGGGTATGAACCCGTGGCTGAAATTTTATTCAACAGCATCAACGTAGATGCTTATTTTTTGGAGTACGATGATGAGCGCAGCGGAGACTTTGCACCATTGCGTTTTGTACCTGAAAATAAAACGGTGGTACTCGGTATCATTTCATCAAAAATAACGCAGCTTGAAACGATAGATGATCTGTGCAAACGTGTTGACGAAGCAGCGAAATACATGCCATTGGAAAATATGTGTATCAGCCCGCAGTGTGGTTTTTCCAGTACGCATCATGGCAATGCAATGACGCATGATGATCAATGGAGAAAATTAGAATTGGTGGTAAACAGCGCTGTTAAAATTTGGGGCACATCATAATTTATTTCTGATCTCCTTTTTTACGAACAGGATTATTATCGGTATAAAAAAATTATATGAAAAAACTCATTTGTCTGTTTTTTGTTTTTACCGGGCTATTTGCAAGGGGGCAGAACATAGAAAATAATTTAGAGAAGAAAGCTATTGTATCTTCAAAATATTGGCTGGATATTGATTATGCAGGCGATGGTATTGTTGGACATCGGTTAGATGTACACCTCCCTCTGAAAGGGACAGGGCCATTTCCTGTAATCATCGCGGTGTATGGAAGTGCATGGTTTTCCAATTCATCAAAGGCAAGCACATTCGATGATGGGCTTGGACAGGCATTGCTCAACAATGGCTATGCGGTAGTTAGCATCAATCACCGCTCAAGCAGTGATGCAAAATTCCCGGCACAAATACAAGATGTAAAAGCCGCTATTCGTTTCATCAGGGCCAACGCCACCAGGTTTAATATGGACTCCTCTTTTATCGGCATTACCGGCTGGTCGTCCGGTGGCCACTTAGCAGCTTTAACAGGTGCTACCAATTCTACAAAAACATATAAAATAAATAATCTTGAAACAGATATAGAAGGGAGTGTTGGAAAATATACTGCAACAAGTAGTAAGGTAAATGCCGTGGTGGATTGGTTTGGCCCTACTAATTTTTTAGCGATGGATAAATGCGGAAGCTCTTTTTCCCATGATGATCCAAAATCACCAGAGTCTTCATTGGTAGGAGGCCCTATACAGGATAATCCGGACAAGTGTGCGTTGGCCAATCCAATAACTTATGTCAATAAACAAAATCCACCCTTCTTAATTTTTCATGGAAACAAAGATCCATTGGTGCCGTTTTGCGAAAGCGAGCAACTGTTTGCGCAGTTGCAAAAAGAAAAGGTGCAAAGCGAACTCATCATAATACCCGAAGGCAAACATGGTCCGGGTGTGATGATCGAAACTTATTATGCTAAGATGATTATTTTTTTAAATAAAATAATGAAAGCAGCTAAAAAATAATAAACTAAAATAACATAGAAATGAAAAAAATACTTTTGGTACTGATAACAATAAGTTGTTTCATCATTGCCGGTGCACAAATACCCGTAGCAAAAACAGATACGGGTATTATTGATGGAGCAGCATACAAAATAGTATTTCCTCCTAACTGGAAAGGAAAGCTGGTAATGTATGCACACGGATATGAATTTATGGGTTCATCGCCACGCCAAAGTAATAATCCCCAGTTTGTTGATGGCCTGAAACCCTTCTTAGACAGGGGTTTCGCCGTTGCTGCATCTGATTATTCCATACAGGGTTTCGCCCTTCCTGAAGGAGTTGAAAATACCGAAGCTTTGAGAAAGTACTTTGTAAAAAGGTATGGAAAGCCTGATACTACTTTTATTGTCGGGCATTCAATGGGCGGAGGTGTTACATTGGCAACAATCGAAAATTTTGGAAAAAATTATAATGGAGGGTTACCGCTCTGTCCGCTGTCAAGCCGCCCCTATCTGCAATGCCGTAAAGAGTTTGATATCTATGCCACATTCAATGCTTTGTTTCCCGGAATTGTACCACAACTTTCCGAAATTTTTGACTTGTCCAAATCAAAACCTGCGATTCCATTTAGTGAAATGATGCCGAAAGTAATGGCCATCAGGAAAGCGATCGTAGATAAGGATTCCCTGTTGGGTGTTGAGTTTGCCAAACGCTTTTATTTAAAATTTGATGACTTGCCATTCTCCTTATTTTTTAATGAAAATGTATTGAGGGATATTGCCCAAAAAGCAAACGGCAATCCATTTGATAATACCAATACCGTTTACAGTGGTTTCCCCGATGATTGGAATATCAATAAAAAGGTTGAACGCCTTGCAGCAAAAGTAAATCCCAATATCATTTTTGGCAGGTATGATCGAACTGGTGATATCAATAAACCGGTGGTGTTAATGCATACGGTGTACGACCAGTTGATACCGCCTATCTATGGCGTAGTGAATTTTGAAAACATGGTGCATCAAAAAAATAAAGACGAATACTTTACGGTAAAATATACTAATGGGCAAGGGCATTGTAATTTTACACCACAACAAACCGGGGAAGCTTTTGATGAGTTAAGAAGCTGGGCGAAAACAGGGGAGAAAGCAAAAGCAGGGTTTATTCAATAATCACAATGCAGTCATATGCTAAAACTAATCAATAAAGCAAAAAGAAACCCGGGTAACGGGGCCATCATTGCAGATGGAAAAGTATATAATTACCAGGAACTTTTAACTGCATCACATCAGTTTGCATCTTTATTATTAGCGAAAAAAAATGATTTAAACGAAGCAAGGGTAGCTTTTATGGTTGCGCCTGGTTTTGATTATGTAAAAATTCAATGGGCTATTTTCAGGGCGGGCGGTGTTGCGGTGCCTTTATGTGTAACTTATCCTCTTCCTTCTTTACAATATGTAATTGAAGATACCGGTGCGCTAATTGTAATTGCCGGTAAAGAATATGCCGCAATACTTGAACCATTGGCTACAGAAAAAAACTTTCGCTTTATCGTGCCGGGTAATATTGACGATTGTAATATTCCTTTAAAAAAACTGCCCGAAATTTTGCCCGATCGAAGGGCCATGATACTTTACACAAGCGGAACAACTAATTTGCCCAAGGGGGTTGTAACAACGCATGCCAATATCGAAGCGCAGGTTGCTACTTTGGTAAAAGCATGGAAATGGACAGCCGGTGACCATACCTTGTGTATTTTACCATTGCATCATGTGCATGGAATAATAAATGTTATTAGCTGCGCCTTGTGGTCGGGGGCCACGGTTGAATTTCTTCCTTCATTTTCTGCCGAAGCCGTTTTTGATTTATTTCAAAAAGATAAGATCAATGTTTTTATGGCAGTACCTACTATTTATTTTAAATTAATTTCTTATTGGGAAAATTTACCGGCAGATAAACAAAAACAAATTTCAGCAACACTTACTAAATTCAGATTGATGGTGTCGGGTTCGGCGGCATTGCCGGTTTCGGTAATGGAAAAGTGGAGAGGAATAAGTAACCATAATCTTTTAGAACGCTACGGGATGACCGAGATTGGAATGGGAATCAGCAATCCATATTCCGGAGAACGCAGAGCAGGGTATATTGGTAAACCACTGCCGGGAGTAAAAATCAGGTTGACAGATGAAAAAAATCAAACAGTGAAAGCAGGGCAGGCAGGGGAAATTCAGGTAAAGGGTAAAAATGTTTTTTTAGAGTATTGGAATAAACCAGAAGCGACTACCAAAACATTTACCGAAGAAGGCTGGTTTAAAACAGGGGATATTGCTGTGGTGGAAAAAAGTTATTACAGAATTTTAGGGAGGGATTCAATAGATATTATCAAGTCAGGCGGGTATAAAATCTCGGCTTTGGAGATTGAAGAAGTATTAAGAACATACCCTGCCATCAATGATTGCAGCGTGGTGGGGATACCCGATGAAGAATGGGGCGAATTGGTAGTGGCGGCTTTAATTGTTAGTGACAGCAATGTAGATTTGAAAATATTAAATGAATGGATCAGGCAAAAGATGCCTGCTTACAAAACGCCAAGACAGTATAAAATTGTGCATGAATTACCCCGCAATGCAATGGGGAAAGTAGTAAAAAATGATTTGAAAAAAATGTTTTAAAAAAATAATGAATCATGAATAATAAATATCCCAATATCCAATATCTTAATATCCAATATCCCAATATCCAATATCTTAATATCCAATATCTCAATATCTAAATTAAAATATCATGATAATCTACGGTGTTGCCCTTTTAGCATTTTGTTATGTAACGGGACAAATTTTAGGAGAATTTCTAGGTAAACTAATTGGCATAAATGCCAATGTAGGTGGGGTGGGCTTTGCCATGCTGCTGTTAATGTTATTACTCGACTGGGCTAAGAAAAAAAATTATTTCGACACTACTACAGGGAGTGGTATACAGTTTTGGAGCCAGATGTATATTCCAATCATTGTAGCGATGGCAGCAACGCAAAATGTAAAAGCTGCAGTATCCAGTGGACTTATTGCTATCATGGCAGGAATTATTCCTGCGGTAATTTGTTTTTTTGCCATTCCATTTATCTCCCGCTTATCAAAAGCCCACACACCTGAATAACATGGAAATCATCAGCAAATTCATAGAAAAAAATGGTTTGGTCTTTGCCTTTTTGGTAGTTGGGTTAATCATGTTTATTTCAGATATCATTTCAAAAAGACTCACCAATAAAAAAATACCGGCTGCCGCTATCGCCATTATTATTGGATTGATACTGGCGTACATTGGGGGCCGTTATTCAAATGGCGAAAAAGGTATTGCCGACATTAAACTTTTTTCAGGGATCGGAATAATGGGCGGATCCATGCTTCGTGATTTTGCTATTGTTGCTACAGCAATGGGAGCAAGTCTTTTAGTAATGCGCCGTACAGGCTGGGCTGGAATTGTATCGCTGTTGCTGGGTGTTTTTCTTTCATTTACTGTTGGTGTTTTTGTCGCACTGCTTGGGGGTTATACAGATGCCGTTAGTCTTACTACCATTGGAGCAGGGGCTTGCACTTATATTGTTGGCCCTGTAACCGGCACAGCTATTGGAGCAGGTTCAGATGTCATTGCATTGAGTATTGCGGCAGGAGTTATAAAAGCCATTTTTGTTGCAATCGGAACTCCCTTTATTGCAAAATATATTGGGCTCAACAACCCTCATACCGCAATGGTTTTTGGAGGAATGATTGGAACCAATACTGGCGTGATGGCGGGCCTGGCAGCTACCGACCCAAAATTAGTTCCGTATGGTGCACTAACAGCTACTTTTTATACAGGCCTGGGTTGTCTGCTTTGCCCATCTGTTTTTTATTTGGTATTGAGAATATTTTTTAAATAATAAAGAAAATTATTCTGAAGGTATAATGCATTGCTTTTTGATTTTAATTTCAAAAAAATAATACAATGATTAACATTGAAAAAATAACAGCCATTGATGTACACACACATGCCGAAGTAAGCTGCCGTCAGCCGCACGATGATTACCGTCCGGAGTTTGATGAAGCCTTTGCGAAGTTTTTTAAATCAACGCATCGCCCTACCATACAGGAAACATGTGATTATTACAGAAGTATCAATATGGCATTTGTAATGTTTACCATTGATGCAGAATATGAGTTGGGAAGAAAGCGAATACCGAACGAGGAAGTGGCGGAATTGGCGATGCAAAATGCAGATGTGATGATTCCCTTTGCAAGCATTGATCCGCACAAGGGGCGTATGGGCGCAAGGGAAGCTAAAAGATTGATTGAAGAGTTTGGTGTAAAAGGATTTAAGTTTCATCCAACTGTACAGGGGTTTTATCCAAATGATAAAATGGCTTACCATATTTATGAAGTAATTGCTGCTGCGGGTTTGCCCATGTTATTTCATACGGGCCATTCGGGATTTGGCAGTGGTGTTCGTGGCGGTGGTGGACTACGGTTAGAATATTCCAATCCAATTCATATTGATGATGTGGCCATTGATTTTCCTGATGTGCCAATTATTATGGCGCATCCGTCATGGCCCTGGCAGGATGAGGCATTGAGTGTAGCCATGCACAAACCCAATGTGTACATTGATTTAAGCGGCTGGAGTCCGAAATATTTTCCACCGCAACTGGTGCAGTATGCCAACACACAACTGAAAAATAAAATGTTATTCGGAACAGATTTTCCATTGATAACACCGGAGCGATGGTTGAAAGATTTTGAAACAGTGGGGTTTAAAGAAGAAGTAAAATCATTGATATTAAAAGAGAATGCGATTAAGATGCTCGGGTTGAAATAAATTGTAAGCGATGCGGTCGCACCAAAGTATCGGATAGTTTTTCTTGCCCGCAAAAAATGGAGTTGGCATTTGAGACAAAGCGAATTCAATGTCATTTTTCTTATTTCTATTTTCAATTAAATAACATTGAAAGCGGATTGCTGAAGCAGCAGTAAAATATAAAGTAAATGTCAAGGGAATGAATGTTGGTTAATTTCTTTCCCTGAACTGTTTCGGCGATGCCCCTGCGTACTTTCTGAAGAATCTTGAAAAATAAGCAGGGTCTTCAAAATTCAGCCGGTAGGCAATTTCAGAAACACTGTATTCAGTATGGTTTAAATATTTCTCCGCTTCTAAAAATAAAAAATCATGCACAATCTGTAAAGCGGATTTGCCGACAGTAGCCTGGCAGATACGGTTTAAATGTACCGGGGTTATATTCAACTCACGGGCATAAGCATTGATAGATTTCATTGGAGTGTAAGACTGTTTTACACTGCGCTGAAAAGCCCTGAAATATTTTGTATTCCTGCTATCAGCGGCAAAAGGTTTCTCTGATTTTTCCAGCACGAGCCTGAATATTTTACTAAGCAGCAAACTGAGATAGCAATGCAGTATCAATCCCTTTTCGGGTAACTCCTCCTGCATCTCATCATGTAATCCACCAACAAGTTGTTTGATAACCGAAAATATTTTATTGCCTTTCAAATCTTTCAGTATGCAGACTTTGTTTAGTTCCATCAATGCATGCGGCGTTAGATGAAAAACGGCTTCGGGATAGGAAGAAGAAATGGTAAGCACCATGCCTTTTATATTCTTGCTTACTTCAAGTCCGTGTAAAGTATTTTCCGGAATGGTTATAATGGCAGGCCCGGTTATAAGCTGTCTGTCTTCAAAAATATAAACTACTTTACCCCGCTCAATCAGGAACATCTGAAAGAGGTTTGCATGCAAATGCTGGCTGATGATCCAGTTGTGTTTTTCACTTCTGTATTCCATTGTTTCGCAGTGCATAAAGTTGGGCAGCAGAAACTCTTCTTCGCCATACAGGCCAAAACGTACAGGTTTGTTTTTTGAAACAGGCATGGCAAATGAATTTATCTTTTAGTGAGGCTGAAATGGCTTATTTACGCCATAGTTTAATTATTTAACACAAACTATGACTAAAATCAGTCAGCGCTTAAATGTTTGAATTATCCAAACATTTTTTTCATTTATCCAAAGATAACGAAAAGCCTTTTATGTACTTTCACCCATCAAAATTTACGGAGTTTAACTCCACCAATCAACGATTAGTATTTGCTGTATGACTCATAAAACCCAGGTTGGCATTATCGGCGCAGGCCCTGCAGGATTAACACTCTCCCTTCTGCTGCACCAGGCAGGAATTCAATCGGTCATTATAGAATATCGTAGCAGGGATTATGCTGAGTCGAGGGTACGGGCAGGTTTGCTGGAACAAAATACAGTTGATTTATTTAATGAATTAGGTGCAGCCGAAAGATTAAATAAAGAAGGTCTGCAGCATCAGGGCGTTTATTTAAGTTTTGATGGGGTACGAACAAGGGTCCCATTCAATGAATTGACAGGTGGCAGGGGCATTACAATCTATGGGCAGCAGGAGATGGTAAAAGACCTGATTAAAATAAATATAGAACGTGAGGTGCCCATTCATTTTGAAGCGACCGCAACCAAGCTGGAGGACATTGACACGGCTTCACCAAAAATACAGTATATCCAAAATGAGGAAACGCATGTTTTGGAATGTGATTTTATTGCCGGTTGCGATGGCTATCATGGCATCAGCCGCAAATCGATGCCAACCGGCTCTTACAATGAATTTCAGAAAGAATATCCTTTTAGCTGGTTGGGGATATTGGCACATGTGGCACCATCAAGCGATGAATTAATTTATGCTTATCATGAACGCGGATTTGCATTACACAGCCTGCGTAGCGAAACCGTAAGCCGTTTGTATATACAGGTTGATAATAATGATAAAGTGGAGAACTGGCCGGATAAACAGATTTGGGATGAATTAGAAATTCGCCTGACAGATAACAAAGGATTTAAATTAAACAGGGGTGAAATTTTTGAAAAATCCATTACGCCAATGCGTAGCTTTATGATAGATAATTTGCAATACGGCAGGTTATTTTTAGCGGGAGATGCCGGACATATTGTTCCGCCCACAGGCGGTAAAGGATTGAACCTGGCGGTTGCTGATATAAAATGGTTATCTGCCGCATTTATTGACTGGTATAAAAATAATAAAGAAGAACCATTGCTTAGCTATACATCCAACTGCCTGCCAAGAATTTGGCGGGCACAGGATTTTAGCAATTTTATGACGACGTTGTTCCACAAGCAGGCAGCACAGGGTTCGTTTGATTATCATTTGCAAAAAGCTAAATTCAATTATATAATTCAGTCTGTAGCACAGGCAACAACGATAGCAGAAAATTATGTGGGATTGAAGGAAATATAAAATACAAAATACCGATATTGGATATTAAAAAAATATTGAGCTATTTGTTTTTAGCGCATCTTAATCTCCCAATATAAAAAATATCACAAGAGCGAAATATTTAAAAATGGACTTTGTAAATTTAAACGGAATAACTATTCACTATAAACACCTTCATTACCCCTCGGCACCTGCACCGATGCAATTGGAAGGGGCTGGGGCAAAAACTTTTCTGTTCATTAATTCCCTTGGCACAGACTTTCGTATTTGGGATAAAGTGGTTGAAATATTAAAAGATCATGGCAATATTTTATTGTTTGATAAACGGGGGCATGGACTGAGTGATGTTGAAATTGGTACGCATGGATTGAATGATTTTGCAGATGATGTGATAGCATTGCTGGCACATTTACAAATTAAGCGTTGTATCGTTGTTGGATTATCTGTAGGAGGAATGATTGCACAAATTTTAGCCAGCCGCATACCGCAACAAATTGAACAACTCATTCTCTGTGATACCCGTCATAAAATTGGAAATGCTGAAATATGGAATAACCGGATTGAACAATTAAAGGAACATGGGCTACAGTTTATTTCAGAAGGGGTTATGCAAAGATGGTTTTCTGAAACCTTCAGAGAAACACAGGCTGTTAAAGTAACTGGTTATCGTAATATGCTGGAACGTACACCTGTGTTGGGTTATATACAGACATGCGAAGCCATACGGGATGCAGACCTTGCTTCAATTGCAAAACAAATAAAACTCCCCACTTTGTGTGTGGCAGGCTCAGAAGATAAATCCACCACACCGGAAGAAGTAAGAAATCTGGCAGATTTAATTGAGGGTTCAACGTATGAAGTGATTCCCGGCTCAGGACATATTCCCTGTGTAGATAACCCGGGAATGTTATCTGCACTCATCCTCAATTTTATAAAAGATAAATAAAAGAACAGGGTTATGAAAATTGCTTTTGTCATTTTTGAGGGGATTACCTTACTTGATTTGATCGGTATTTACGATCCGCTCAGCAGGTTAAAATCTATGCAATATGTACCTGATCTTACCTGGGATTTTTGTTCTTTTACTCCTGCAGTAAAAGATCATTTTGGGCTTGAAATAGTTCCAACAAAAATTAACCAATCCTTAGCAGGCTATGATGCTATTATTATACCGGGCGGTTATGGTACAAGGGAACTTCAATTGGGTACTGAGTTTATAGCATGGATAAAAACAGCTGACCCCGTTAAATATAAGATGTCTGTTTGCACAGGCAGTTTAATTTTAGGAGCTGCTGGATTTTTAAAAGGAAAAGCAGCTACTACTCATTTTTCTGAATATGAAACACTGGGCTTGTATTGCAGCAAAGTTTTACAACAAAGAATTGTTGAAGATGGTAATGTAATAACAGCAGGAGCTGTATCCTCTTCTATAGACCTCGGCCTTTTTTTATGTGAAAAATGGGCAGGTAAAGATGCTGCGGTTGAAATAAGAAAACGAATGGATTATCACGGTTAAATAAATTATTTATGGATAATGAATTGTATAAAAAGGGAATGGAAATTCGTCGCTCGGTATTAGGCGATGAGCATGTTGATAAGGCAGAAGCCAACAAAACGGAATTCGATGCAGACTTTCAGGAGTACATTACCAATAATGCATGGGGAGCTGTTTGGAGCAGGCCGGGCTTAACAAAACGGGAGAGAAGTTTAATTACCATTGCATTGCTTGCTGCATCAGGACATGAAGAAGAATTGGCGATGCACATTCGTGCTACTAAAAACACCGGAGCTTCAAAAGAAGATGTAATGGAAGTGTTGCTTCACACGGCAGTGTACGCTGGTGTTCCTGTTGCAAATGGTGCCATTAAAATTGCCAAAGAAATTTTTGAATATTGAAAACAGATATTGGGATATTAAGATATTAATTTTCATTACGTTAAAATCTCCCAATCTCCAATATCCTAATATCCAAATCACAAAATATTAAGTCATGGAAATAGATTACAATGTTCAGCCACCACATTTGTATCCCGAATACAAATCAACTATTCTACGCAGTCCCACACAACCGTTAGTGCCTGTTGCAGAAATGTTGAAAGACAAAAGTTTACCGGCATTTGGAGAATCGGCAATTGGGAAATTTGATAATGACTTAACAAAGAATGCAAGAAAAGACCATGACCCAATTGGAGAACGAATAAAAGTTAGTGGCAAGGTGATGGATGAATATGGCAGACCATTACGCAATGTGTTGGTAGAAATATGGCAGGCCAATTCAGCCGGACGCTACATACATAAAGCAGAGATACATGATGCACCCCTTGATCCTAATTTTTTAGGTGCTGGAAGAATGCTTACCGATCAGGAAGGGCGATACCAGTTTTATACAGTTAAGCCGGGAGCGTATCCATGGGGTAATCATTTTAATGCATGGAGGCCCAATCATATTCATTTCTCGGTGATCGGTCACCAGATAGGGCATAGGTTGATAACACAAATGTATTTTCCTGGCGATCCGTTGTTTGAATTTGATCCCATCTTTCAATCAGTACCAAAACAAGCAAGGCAGTTGCTGATTTCAAAATTCAGGATGGATTGGACGGATGCTGAATTTGCATTGGCATATGAATTCAATATTGTATTGAGTGGGAGAAGTAAGACGCCTTTTGAATAGTGAATAGTGAATGGATTATGGAGGATGGAGAGTAGATTTAAAATTCTTTGATGTCGGTTTATAAAAATAAGAAGCAAAAATGAGTACAGAAAAATTACAGCAAACACCATCGCAAACGGTAGGGCCTTTTTTTGCTTATAGTTTAACAGCAGCGCAATATGGCTATGATTTTAACAGCATCATTAATGGGTCACTGTTAAGTGATGAAATGCCCGGTGAGCGTATTTATATAACGGGCAGTGTTTTTGATGGAAATGGCAATACCATTTCAGATGCAATGATTGAACTTTGGCAAGCCGATGCCGATGGAAATTATGTAACCCAATATCCCAATATCCCAATATCCAATATCAATTTTAAAGGTTTTGGAAGGTTAGGTACAGGAACAAATGCAGAGCATCAATTTAATTTTACAACGGTGAAGCCAGGCTCTGTAAAAGCACAGGCACCACATATTGATGTTATCTTATTTATGCGTGGTTCGCTGCATCGCCTTAATACAAGAATTTATTTTTCAGACGAACTAAATGATGCAGATATTTTATTGAATTCAGTTGAGGCCTTAAGGCAGTATACTTTAATTGCAGAAAGGAAAGAAATTAATAACACCATATTTTATCATTTTGATATACATATGCAGGGTGAAAAAGAAACCGTATTTTTTGAGTTGTAATTAATTTAAGATCACTCTTTTTAGAACTAGAACTAATTTTACATCTATCTAATAATTTTTTAATAAAAATTGAAACATGATTTCTTCCATTCGATTTCTTGCCATTTGCCTGCTTGTATCAATTGGTTTTATTTCGTTCAAAATTGCCAACAGTAGTTTTGACAACATCAAAGTTTCTGGTGGCCTTATTTCCGGAACAGTAAATAAGGATGGCGATATCCATATTTTTAAAGGGATTCCCTTTGCTGCACCTCCTGTTGGAAACCTTCGCTGGCAAGCTCCACAGCCGGTTAATGCATGGGCAGGGGTGCGGAAATGTGATGCTTTTTCTGCTAGTCCTATGCAGCCTGTACCAGCACCATTTAAGTGCTGGTCAGAAGAGTTTATTGCACCTCCTGAACCATTGAGTGAAGATTGTTTGTACCTGAATGTATGGTCAGGCGCAAAAAGCGCAACAGAAAAAAGGCCTGTGTTTGTATGGATTTATGGCGGCGGTTTTGGTTCCGGTTCAGCAGCATGTGCTATTTATGATGGAGAAGAAATGGCGAAAAGGGGAATTATTTTTGTAAGTATTAATTATCGTGTCGGGCCCTTTGGTTTTATGGCGCATCCTGAATTGAGCAAGGAGCAAAACAATGCTTCCGGCAATTATGGTTTAATGGACCAGGTGGCCGCTTTACAATGGGTGAAAAAAAATATTGCGGCTTTTGGTGGCAACCCCGGCCAGGTAACTATCGCTGGGCAATCAGCCGGTTCTATGAGTGTGAATGCTTTGCTGGCATCACCTTTGGCTAAGGGACTTTTTGAGGGTGCCATATTAGAAAGTGGTGGCTTGTTAGCCGGTCTTACTCCAGGTAAATTGCAATCGGCGGAAGCCATTGGTATTGAACTGCAAAAAAAAGCAGGTGCTTCCGGCATTGGTGAATTAAGAAATAAACCTGCTGTGGAAATTTTGAAAGCATCACAAGATTTAGCAGGTATGCGTATGGGATTAACCTTAGACGGCTATGCGTTGCCGGTTGATTTTATTAACCACTTTAAAGAGGGGAAACACAACAATGTACCCCTGATGGCAGGCTGGGTAACCGGAGATGCCGGATTGTTTGGCAAGCCGGATATTACTGCAGAAAAGTTTATTCAGCAGGCAAATGAAAAATACGGAACTAATGCAGCAGCCTATTTAAAAGTGTTTACGGCCGGTAGTGATAGTGAAGCACAGGCAAGCACATCAATGCTTACCGTGCTAAATTTTGCAGCCTTGCCCGCATACTTACTGGCAGCATATAACGGCAAGCCGGTTTTTATTTATGAAGATGTATATGTTCCTACAGATAAACCTGGCTTTCCAAACTACGGAGCGTTTCACACATCGGAAGTTCCTTATGCACTGCATACATTACATACCTGGAACAGGCCGTGGAAACAATCCGATTATGATGTGCAGGAGCTTATGTCATCTTACTGGATCCGGTTTATAAAAACAGGTAACCCTAACGGGAGCGGATTACCGCAATGGAACGCTTACAGTAAAGCAGCAGGAACAATACTTGAAATAAATGCTACAACTGTGGCAAAGCCGGGCTTGTATAAAAATGAGTTCGAATTATTGAAAAAATTAGAGACGGATAAATAAATGAATGGTTACATCACAGCCGTTATAAGAACACCTGCTGCAAGTTTTATGAGAACATTATTTATGCAAAGATGAGGCAGTGGTAAAATATAGTATGAGGGATAAGTTAGTATAATATCTGTATCCAATCAATATCTTAATAATACAATATAAAATTTTTCTCTTAATGAAACAAGTCCCACAAATATCAGCAACCGAAGCAGCAGCCAAGGTGAAAGACGGAGATATTATTTTAGGCGGCGGCTTTGGAATGACGGGTAACCCGGTTCATCTGTTACATGCATTGGCTGCTACAAAAACAAATGGCTTAATATTTATTGGTAACAATGTTGGCGAACCAAATTTGGGTGGCGGAAAATTATTGCTGAACGGACAAATAAAAAAGATGATTGGTTCTTTTTTTACAAGCAATCCTGATGCAGTAAAGGCAGCGCAAAGTGGAGCAGTTGAATACGAACTTTTACCACAAGGCACTTTAGCGGAGGCTATTCGGGCAGGTGGTGCAGGCATTGGTGGATTTTATACACCCACATCAGCAGGAACAATTATTGCAAAAGACAGAGAAACAAAAATGCTTGATGGTGTTGAGCAGGTTTTTATAAAGGGCATCAAAGCAAATGTGGCTTTCATTCGGGCATGGAGAGCAGATACGGCGGGCAACCTTACTTATCGCATGACGGAACAAAATTTTAACCGTGCCATGGCAACTGCTGCTGATTTGGTAATTGCCGAAGTAGAAGAAATTGTACCTGTTGGAACCATTGAACCGGAGCAGGTACATACGCCGGGTTGTTATGTGGATTACCTGGTGCAGGCACATGTAACAGCTGCCGATCTTGGAACTTCCGCCTCTGTAAGTGCTGCAAAAAAAACAGATGCAGCAAGAAGCAATATGGCAGCCCGTGCATTTGCTGAATTGAAAAAAGGAGATGTGGTAAATCTTGGTATCGGTATACCAACACTGGTAGCAGATTTTATTAAATCAGAAGATGGTATTATACTCCATACCGAAAACGGTATGTTGGGTGTTGGCCCTTCGCCTGCTGATGGTGGCGGGGCGTTGGATTATCCGGTAAATGCAGGAAAAATTCCGGTTACTGCATTGCCAGGCAGCAGCTATTTTGATAGCGCAGATTCCTTCGCCATGATACGTGGTGGTCATGTTGATGTAGCGGTAATGGGTGGTTTGCAGGTAGATGAAAAAGCCAATCTTGCCAACTGGGCTGTTCCCAGAAAACCCTTACTTGGCGTAGGTGGAGCTATGGACCTTGCCGCAGGAGCAAAGAAACTGATTATAATAATGACGCATACCAACAGTGATGGCAGCAGCAAAATTGTGCCCGCATGTACATTGCCGTTAACGGCTTACAATGTAGTCGACCTGATCATCACAGAGCTGGCCGTGTTCAATTACAATAAGGGTAAATTAACTTTGATAGAATTAATGCCGGGTGCAACATTAGAAGAAGTGATGGCAAAAACGGAGGCAAAGTTTACTTTACAATTAGAGTAGTTTTTTTAAATAATTAGATTCTAAACACCCCTTTAGGGGGCAAAAATTATGCAGGCATATATTGTAGACGGAATAAGAACACCAATTGGAAATTTTGGCGGAACATTGTCCACTGTTCGGGCAGATGATTTGGCAGCACTGGTGATAAAAAAATTGGTAGCACAAAATCCATTGATCCCTTCGGAATTGATTGATGATGTATTACTCGGTTGTGTAAACCAGGCTGGTGATGATAACCGCAATGTGGCCCGTATGGCGTTGTTACTGGCGGGGCTTCCTTACACAGTACCAGGCGAAACAATCAATCGTTTATGTGCTTCCGGTATGTCAGCGGTTATCAATGCAGCAAGGGCTATACAATCCGGTGATGGGAATATTTTTATTGCGGGTGGTGTAGAGAACATGACCAGGGGGCCATGGGTAATCTCCAAAACAAGCAAGCCTTTTGGCACCGATGCACAAATGGCGGACAGTAGTTTCGGTTGGCGTTTTATTAATCCCCTCATGCAAAAAATGTACGGTACCGATACCATGGGAGTAACTGCAGAAAACTTAGCAGTGCAATATAATATAAGCCGTGAAGAGCAGGATTTGTTTGCTTATAATTCTCAGATGAAAGCTGCAAAAGCACAGCAGGCAAACAGGTTTGCAGAAGAAATAACGCCGGTTGAAATTTCAATTAATAAAAAAGAGACTGCTTTTTTTGCAGCTGATGAATTTATAAAACCCACTACCAGTATTGAAAAACTGGCGCAGTTAAAACCAGCTTTTAAAAAAGAAGGAGGCAGTGTAACCGCTGGAAATTCGTCTGGGTTAAATGATGGCGCAGCGGCCATGTATGTAGTTTCTGAACAGGCGTTGAAACAATACAATCTCACCCCAAAAGCAAGAATCGTATCTTCGGCAGTAGTGGGAGTAGAGCCAAGGGTTATGGGTATAGGCCCTGTGAATGCTACAAAAAAAGCCTTGTCAAAAGCAGGTTTAACTTTGGCTGATATAGATATCATAGAGTTGAATGAAGCATTTGCGTCACAGTCAATTGCCTGCATCCATGCATTGGGTTTGCAGGACAATGATCCACGAATTAACCCGAATGGGGGAGCCATTGCTTTAGGGCATCCGTTGGGGATGTCTGGCACAAGAATAATAAATACAGCGGCTATTGAGCTGCACAAACAACAAAAAAAATATGCATTGGCTACTATGTGTATTGGAGTAGGGATGGGATATGCGGTGGTGATTGAGAAAGTTTAAGCCCCTATCCCCTAAAGGGGAACAAGCGGTTACCATTAAGACGTTTGTTTAGTAAAATGTTTATGAGTTTAAATCACGGCTAATTAATTTATATGCAACGCTTGTACGAAAACCTGTTTTATTCAAAGCCCGTAAATGAACTTTTTACTGCTGAATCTTTTGTGCAATACATGTTGCAATTTGAAGCGGCACTGGCGAAGGCGCAGGCAATACATAATTTAATTCCAGCGTCGGAGGCAACTGTTATTGAGACAAATTGTATCCTTGCAAACATTGATGTAGAAGCACTAATAACGGCGGTTGCAGCGGGTGGTAACGCTGCTATACCATTGGTTAAACAGCTCACGCAAGCCGTTAAAGCAAGGGATGCAGAAGGGGCAAAATATGTTCACTTTGGGGCTACCAGTCAGGATACTATTGATACTGCAATGGTACTGCAATTGCAGGCCGCATTAAAATTAATTGACACTGATTTACAGCAACTCATACATCAACTCGTTTTATTGATTGAGTGGCATCGCAATACCATTATGACAGGACGTTCTTTTATGCAACATGCGAGGCCTGTTACATTTGGTTTTAAAGTAGCCGGCTGGTTAGATGGAATTGTAAGATCAAAAAAAAGAGTTGAAAAATTATTAGCCGAAAATATGGTGTTGCAATTAGGTGGCGCAGTAGGCACCTTATCCGGCATGGAAGATAAAGGGTTGCAGGTTGCTGAAACAATGTGTTCGATATTGCAACTCAGCGAGCCAACAATTGCATGGCATACGCAACGGGATCAGTTAACCGAAATTGCCACCACGCTGGGTATACTTACAGGATCTGTTGGTAAAATTGCCAAAGATATCAGCCTCTTAATGCAAACAGAAATAGCAGAAGTGTTTGAACCTGATGTAGCGGGCAAGGGAGGTTCTTCTACCATGCCACACAAAAGAAATCCGGTTAGCTGTATCGCCATTTTATCCAATGTCAGCCGTGTGCCTGCGTTGGTCTCCACCATGCTCAGCTGTATGGTACAAGACCATGAAAGGGCTACAGGTAACTGGCATGCGGAATGGGAAACATTGGCGGATATTGTACAACTAACAGCCGGAGCGGTACACCAGGCATGTATAGTAACCAATGGTTTGGAAGTGGATACGGAAAAAATGCTTGAAAATATTGAACTCACCAATGGGTTGATTTATGCAGAAAATATTTCACTGGCATTGGCAAAAGATATAGGTAAAGAAACGGCGCATATTTTAATGGAGAAGCTTTGCAAAGAAGCCATGGAACTAAAAATACCACTTAAAGAACTGGTGAAAAAAAATGATGTGGTAGCTAAATACATTTCATTGGCGCAGGTAGATGATTTATTTAATCCTGCAAATTCAATAGGTATATCAGCCGTTTTAATTGACAGGGTAATTAATGAAACAAAAAAATAAAAGCACAAATTTTATACACGAATTATTAATGGAAGATTTTGTTTTCAATTCGTGTAATTAGTTGCTTATAATTATTGTTTAAAAAAATTGCACAAACTCTTATCACTCATAAATTAAAAATAACAATCTTGTCAAACAGAAAAGACTTTTTAAAACTTACCGGTGCGCTGGCTTTTGGCGGCCTTGTATTACCCCGTCAGGCTAAGGCCTTTTATAAAAATTTAGCCATGCCGCCTGTTGGCCTGCAGTTGTTTACTTTATTCAGTTCAATTGATGATGATGTAAGCGGCTCCTTAAAAAAAGTGTCGGCAATCGGCTACAAAGAAATTGAATCTGCCTTTAGTAAAAAGGGCGGTTATTATGGATTAAAACCAAAAGAATTTGCAGCACTGGTAAGCAGCATGGGCATGTCATGGAAATCGCACCATGTACTGGGAGCACCTTTTAAGATGCCTCCCGGTGCAAAGCTGCCGGTGGGTGCAGATGGTAAATCCATGACCATTCCGCCCATGCGCAATTTAACAGAAAATATGCAGGCGCTGGTAGACGAAGCTGCAGAAGGTGGTGTTGAATTTTTGGTATGTGCCAATATACCGATTACTACAATGGATGAGATCAACGCTGCTATTGTAGTATTGAATAAAACGGACGAAGCTTGTAAAAAAGCAGGGATTGGTTTTGCGTATCACAACCACGATGCGGAGTTTCATCCGGTGGAAGGGAAGGTGCCCTATGAACTCTTTTTAATCCAAACCAAGATGCAGATGGAACTCGATCTTGCCTGGGCAACAAAGGGTGGTAAAGACCCCGTAGAATTGTTTAAACAATATCCGGGACGTTTTCCTTTGTGGCATGTAAAGGACCTTGATAAAACAATGGAAAATATATTGCCTGTAGGCTCCGGTGTTATTGATTACAAACGCATTTTTGATGCCGCCTCCACTGCAGGGATGAAACATTTTTTTATAGAGCATGATTTTCCAAAAGATGCTTATGAAAGCCTCACCATTAGTTTTAAAAATCTTAGTAAAATATTGGGTTAAAAAAGTACTTTTTGATCTATTAAGTTTTTGACAATACCAGCATCCGGTTATGTTTTAAAATTATGCTGATTTATAATAAAGTGCATAATTATTAAAAAAAATATCAATATGAAAAAATTGATCTCCTACAGTATTTTATTAGCCGCTGTTGCTTTTACGGCAGGTATTAAACAAACAGGTAAATGGCAGGTATTAAAAACAACCAACAGCATTGATGGGCGTCGTGAGTGTGAACTTGCTACCGTTAATGGAATGATTTATTTAATAGGTGATGATGGCCCTGCTGCTGCATTGCGATGTTAAACCCGCAAACAAAAAAATAGCAGTAAAAGCAATGTCGCCGGTGGTTATGCATCATTTTCAGGCAGTGCCTTTTGAAAATAAAATTTATGTGCTGGATGCTTTTTCGGATGGAGGTTTCTCTAACCAGACGCCAATGGCAAATATTTATATGTACGATACCCAAAAGATGTATGGCAAAAAGGAGCGGCATTATCTGAACGGAGAAAGAGGACAGGGGCTGCTGTATACAATGGTAAATTATAGTTGGTAGCAGGCATAACCCATGGCCGCTCAAGCGGCACCAATAATATGTTTGATGTGTACGATCCGCAAACCGATGCCTGGGATAATTTAGCTGCTGCACCACATATCCGTGACTATGTAATGGCGGCTGTTGTAAAAGATAAATTGTATGTGGTTGGTGGAAGAAATACCAGCTTCCGGGATACTGAAAACAAACTTAATTTTTTTAGTCAAACTGTATTAGAAATGGATTGCTATGATTTTAAAACAGGCCAATGGTCAACACTGCCATATAAATTACCCTTGGGTAGCGGTGGTGGTGCGTTGGTAAATTTAAATGATAAGCTTTATTATATGGGAGGATCGGGGAGAACCCGGTTTTAGAAATTAAAATATAGTATCAAACTTAACATTAATAATTACCGGTAAGTTCTTTATCGTATACAAATTGTTTGCGATCTAAAATTATGCAGCATCTCCATCTGATAAATTTAAAGAGTATCGTGTTTTATATTCCGGAAGCACCTGCTCTGGAAGAAATGTTCTTTTTATAAAACCATGGCAGCAGTTCTGTTACAATTAATTTGTTATCAGGCAAATAAACAACTGCTTTTATAAAGTTGTTAATTGCAATAAGATTGTCAGAATTTTTAATTGCAAATAATTACCTTTTTTTTGAAAAATGTATTATCTTTTATGCAACGTTTTTGTTGATGTCATGTTGAGTATATAAAAAAATCCTTTTACAAATTCCTGCGATACCGGTTATAAAAATTCTTTTACAAATAGTTTTATTGAAAATGTAAAAATATATTTATGGGAACTTTAAGAATAACAGGCGTTATAGAACTGGAGCAGTTTTGGCCAATCAACGACTCGGATGCTGATACTACAAAAATTAAGTTAACAGTAGGCGATAATTCCTTTGAATACAGGGAAACCGGAGCAACTGTATTTAATAATACTTTTGTTTTTAAAGATGCTGTTTCACGGGGGTCCATTTCCACGCCGGTGATAAAAACAAGCAAAAGAGATGGCGTGCAAACCATTACTGTAAGATTACAAGGTGTGGATGCACCCGAATTACATTATAAAGCAGCACCTTTAAAAAACAAGCCAGATATAACTCCTGCGCAAAGAGCAGCTTTTAATACACTTAATGTAGAAAGACGGCAGTGTTTTGCAGAGAGCGCAACAGTTGGTTTGTTTAACCACCTTAAACAGTTTACTAATAATGGAGTGGTAGTGGTAGTTTTTGAATCTGAAGTTGATAAACCGTTTGAAGTGGTAGATACTTATGGCAGGTTTATAGGAAATATTGTAGTAAATGGAGATAGGGATATCAATACCTGGCTGGTAGAAAATGGGTGGTGTAGCCCTGCATTTTATACCAGTATGTCGAATGAGGAAATTGATACTTTTTTGAAGGCATGGGTAAAAGGAAAGAAAATAAAAGGAAGGACGAGTAAATCTATATCAAAAGCAGCTTCAACATTTAACTGGGATTTAATTTACCGCAGGCCTGGTACTATACAAAATTTTATGGTAGGAGAAGATAAAGGGAAAACTATTATGCCCAAAATATACCGCAGACAGGTTGCATGGATGGTAGCTAAAAAAGCCAAAGTGATTTCTGCGGGCACAAGCTTTAAAGCTCAGTTGAAAAAATCGCCCGACCAGTTAATTTTATTAAATGATTTTTTAACAAATGGCCCAACCGCATCTAAGGTGTATGCTTTAGATGATTTTATTTCCATTGATAATAAAATTCTTAAAAACCCTGAAGAGTTTGTTTTTCAGGAAAAGCCGGGTACACTCATAAATTCAAATGGCGAAAAAATAACAACCTGGTAAGTTTCTATAGTTTTAGATGATTAAAGAAGCGCACACTCTTACTTAAAAATTCTTATCCTAATAAAATACACAAAAAATGATGTTTGAATTGATATATTATTCTACTGCCAGCCCCGATTTAAGTGAAAATGATATTTTGAGTATACTGGAAAACTCCAGGGATTTTAATTCTAAAAATGAAATTACCGGATGTCTTCTATACCACAATAATGAATTTGTACAATTGATAGAAGGGGAAGAGGAGGCAGTAAAAAAATTGTATGCTAAAATAGAGAGCGATAAAAGACATAACAATTTAATAATTGTGATACAAGATAACATAGCGGCCAGAAGTTTTAAAAACTGGAGTATGGCTTATTATAAACCAACTACTGCAGCTGCTGAAAATTTGAGTGAATTACTATTTAAATTAAATTTTTTAGCGCTATCTCAATTGGCTGAAAAGCCTACCGATGCATCAAAATTTTTTTGGTACATATCTACACTACTTTTAGAAGAAAAGTAAATGATTTTATAATAAAGTGCATACCATATCAACTACTATTTTTTTTCCAAAAAATGAATAGTGGTTGAATAATAAAAATAAGAATAATCGGGTAATTAGCGAATGCTTTTTTAAACACCTGCCTGTACATATTATTTTACAAACAATTAATTGCGGTGTGTTTGAAAGATTTTTTTATTTATTTGTATAAAGACGGACATTCCAGCTGGCTGGCTTAAAAAGCTCCAGTTTAAAAACGTCTCCATTAGACATGGTGCCATATAAAACCACAGGAAAAGTTTCAATGTCATAAGTTACGTGAAACTTTGTTGGAGTTTCTAGTGTTGAAAGTAATCTTACAATGGAAGTGTTAC
Organism: Ferruginibacter sp.; assembly: GCA_025352625.1. Lineage (GTDB taxonomy): Bacteria > Bacteroidota > Bacteroidia > Chitinophagales > Chitinophagaceae > Ferruginibacter. The sequence goes on along the minus strand of JANXSR010000251.1, from coordinate 5,865 downwards.
CAGCATTAAGATCTTCCAGCCTCAACACGTAGCCGGGTTTACCCTGAAAATCGGATGGGACGCCAGTTGGTGAACCAGAAGTAGTTGATATTTCAAAACTAATGGTACGGCCACTTTGGGGTGATGCCGTGATTTCATACCTGTCAAAAAAAGTACCGCCATTAAATGCGTAAGTAGTATATTTTTTACCCCTAAACACATTACCACTCCAATATCCTTTTAAAATACTATCCTGTTTTCCATTACGTATATAATGTGTTTCACCTTTTCCTTCTTTTTGTCCATTAAGAAAAAAGCCAGCATGATAGGTACTGTCATCATAATAATAAACGCCTGCGCCATTGGGTTGTCCATCTTTAAAACTGCCATTATAACGCTGTAATCCTGTCGCTTCTCCCTGGCCCTCTGCAACACCATTTTTGCAATCTCCTTTATAGCTGCCACTAAGGTTTACTGTAAAAACTTTGCAAGTTTTGCTGTTGTCTTGGGCATATGCAAAATTTGTAATCATCAATAAAATTAAAATAAGTGCCGGGAAGTTTTTTTTCATAAGATGATTACATTATACTGTACAAAGAATCGGTTAAATTTTAGTTGCAATTGATTCGATTATAAAAGTACGCTTTAATCCATTCTTAGTTTTAATCTATATTTCTTTAACAAGGGAAATAAAATAAACTAATTTTAAAATATGCAACGCATAAAGAATATCGCAATTGCCGGAGCTAATAAATTGCCTATTGTATTGGATATATTTTTTAAAGAAGATCACCTTTGCAAACCGGTAGTGATCTATGCACATGGGTTCAGTGGTTTTAAAGACTGGGGTAATTTTGATTTGATAGCCAGTGAATTTGCAGGTGAAGGATTCGTGCTGGTTAAATTTAATTTTTCACACAATGGCACCACACCGGAACATCCGGCCGATTTCAATAACCTGGTGGCATTTGGTAATAATAATTATTCAACAGAATTGAAAGATTTCCGGCTGGTTATTGACTGGGTTTGCAATCCGTTAAATCAATTTAGTGCTGTAATAGATCGCAATCAAATTTGTTTGATTGGTCATAGCATGGGTGGAGGCATTGCGATACTGGAGGCTGCAAATGATACAAGAGTAAATAAATTAATTACCTGGGCAGCCATCAGCGAATGCAAAACTCCATGGGGCAACTGGCCTTTTGAAAAAATAGAGGAATGGAAAAATACGGGTGTTCAATACTATACTAACGGCCGCACCAAACAAGAGATGCCAATGTATTACCAGTTGCATGAAGATTTTATTCAAAACGCTGAAAAGTTAAACATTCAGAAAGCTATCAGGAGTCTTCAAATTCCAATTTTAATTTGCCATGGCACCAATGATACCTCAGTACCCTTGGAAAAAGCATACGATTTAAAAAACTGGCAGCCCTCAGCCCAATTATTTACAGTTGAAAGCGATCATGTATTTGGCCGAAAACATCCATGGATTTCCGAACAGCTTTCGCCGGCAATGAATTCGGTAGTGCAGGCAAGTATTCGTTTTTTAAAATCTGCTACTTGTTAATTTGATGCACCAACCCATTTAGAATCTGGATTAAAATATTTCCATAACAACGCTGATAGTTTGCGGGTAAGTATCCATGCTTCATTGGTATGATCCCAGGTTACATCTTGATTGTTCTTTGTAAATACACTTAAGATGTATGGATTCTTTTTGCTGTTTACATACATTACTTCACTGCGACTTGCATCCACTGCTCCATTTTTATCGGCAATAAAAATTCCCGGAGGCACCTGGCTGATAGCTTCTTCGTCCCAATATTGGCGGCCTAACAGGCGCAACATTTTTTCACTGGCAGTAACACTTAAAATAGTGCCATTCACAATTCTTTCCATGAAGGTTTCCATTTCACGTGGAGTTGTTTGTCCCCAGCCATAGATATTCCTGTTTTGCTCTCTGCCCGGTGTTCTGCTATTTACTCTTGTGCTTGCAAAGCCAATACTGTCCAGTATTTTATTAATACGAATTCCTCCTCCGGCAAGCGACTGTAGCCAAAGGCTGGCTGTATTGTCACTGGTGGTTAACATCAACATAATTACTTTACTTAGCTCAATTTTTTCACTGTCTTTATAAGAACCTAAAATATCTTCTCCTGCATACAACAAAGAATCTTTATAAATAAGTTGTTGGTGATATTGTAAATCGCCTTTCTCCAACTTGTCCATAATGCCGGCAAGAATTGAAATTTTAACAATGCTGGCCGTAGGAAAAATAGTATCTGCATTGATAGCAACTATTTTATTGTGTTTCAGATCATGTACATAAATTCCAACATCACCCTTAAATCCCTTTACAAGATTTTCAATTTGCAGCTGTAATTTTTTATCTGTCTTCTGAGCTATAGCAATTACGGGAAATAATAAACACAGATATAATAGTTTTTGTTTCATACATTTTATTGTTGCTTTGAAGGTATGATTTTATACCATCAATTAAATTGCTTTTTATTGTTACGATTTGTAAAACTACTGGCAATTTTATATGGGTGATACTTGTCTTAGGTATAATTTAAAATCTTATCATCTCCAATAGTAATAGTTAAAGAAAGAAAGCAGAACTTTAAAATAAATTTCCATGAAAAAATTATTGCTCTTTATATCCATCTCCCTTTTGCACTGCATGGTTTTTAGCCAGGCACCTGTAGAAAAATATGAAGTGGATTCAGCTTCTGTTGAACAAGCCGCTGTGCCCAAGGGTGAAATTTTAAAATTTACTTTTGAGCATTCAACCATTTTTCCGGGCACCTGGAGGGAATGCTGGGTATATGTGCCTGCGCAGTACCGTCCTGAAAAACCAGCCTGTGTATATGTAAACCAGGATGGTATTCAATGGAAAGCTCCAATAGTTTTTGACAACCTGATTTACAAAAATGAAATGCCTGTAACCATTGGTGTATTTGTTATGCCGGGCCGTGTGTTGGCCACCAACGCTGCAACAGCGAACGATCGTTTTAACCGCAGCTTTGAATATGATGGTTTGGGAGATGCTTATGCACGTTTTATTCTGGAAGAAATTTTACCGGAAGTGGAGAAGAAAAAAACAACCGATGGCCGCATAATACATTTATCAAAGAATGGCAATGACCGTGCCATTGGCGGATCGAGCAGTGGTGCAGTTTGTGCTTTTACTGCTGCATGGGAAAGGCCAAAAGATTTCTCCCGTGTGTTTAGTGCCATCGGTACTTATGTTGGCCTTCGTGGGGCAGATAGCTATTCAACATTAATAAGAAAATACGAACCTAAACCGCTGCGTATTTTTTTACAGGATGGTACCAATGACCTGAATATTTATGCCGGTGATTGGTGGAAGGCTAATGAAACAATGGAACGGGCACTAAGCTTTTCAGGATATGAATTAAACCATATTTGGGGAGCCGATGGGCACAACGGTAATCAGGGTACATCGATCTTTCCTGCGGCCATGCGTTGGCTTTGGAAAGATTGGCCCAGGCCCGTAACAACGGGTTTAACAAAGAACCAGTACCTGAGTGATATACTTATACCAGGGCAGGATTGGGAGTTGGCAGGGGAGGGCTATACTTTTACCGAAGGCACAGCAGCAAATGCAAGCGGCACTGTTTTTTTTCAGGATATCCCCAATTCGAAAACCTATAAAATAACACCTGATGGGAAATTAGTGACCTTACCAATAAATGCCAAAAATGCAAGTGGTACAGCTTTTAGTACGGACGGAAAACGCTATGTGGCAGCAGGAGGAACAAAGCAAATTATTAGTTATGATGCAAATGAAAAAGAAACCATTGTAGCAGATTCAATTTCAGGTAACGATCTGGTGGTTGCTAATAATGGTAATGTATATGTTACTTCGCCTGATGGTACAGAAAAGCCGAGTAAGTTATTTTTAATTAGACCCAACGGAAAAAAAATGGTGGTTGATGAAGGAATAAAATTTGCCAATGGCCTTGCGCTTACGCCAGATCAAACACAGTTGTATGTTACAGAATCTGCATCAAAATGGGTTTGGATTTATTCAATTAACCCAGATGGAACACTGGCAAATAAACAACGCTATGGCTGCTTGCATGTGCCTGATGATGCAGGAAACGCATGGTCCGATGGTATTAAATGCGACACCGCAGGGAGAGTGTATGTTGCATCACGACTGGGTATTCAGGTGCTTGATCAGTTAGGGCGTGTAAATGCTATTATACCAATTCCCGGAGGACAAGCTTCTAACTGTTGTTTTGGCGGTGCCGATTTTAATATTTTATATGTTTCGAGCAGAGACAAGGTTTACCGGAGAAAATTGAAAGTTAGAGGAGTCAATCCTTTTGAAACACCTCATAAGCCGAAAACTCCTAATTTGTAAATTTCAATCATTTTTTTTCATCAATAATTGTTTTAACACGGGCTCTAAAGCCAACGCATGTCCATGACCGAATGTTACCAATATCCGGTTATTTGTTTTTAATGCCGTTTCAATTTTACCTATCAACATACTGTCTCTTACCATTTTAGAAGTACGGCCTACAGCACAAAATTTACAACTGTCATTAACGTAATCAAATGCTTCAATATCGGGGTTGGTACTGTCAAAATCTTTTTGCAGGTTTTTTTTATACAATGATTTAAAATAAGTAAAACTTTGTTCGGCAGGGGATAATGGAAAATTGTTTTTTAATAAATAGGGGACGGTGGTTTGAGCAAAAATGGAATCTATCAATTTGTTACCGTACGCACCATATTTATGCGGAATAACAAAACGCTCCATCACATAATAAATATAGAGTTCCTCTTTTGAATGACTTTTTAATGTGAGGGGCCATTCTGTTTTAAATGAGATGTCCCCATTCATCATTTTAATTTGCAGCTTATCTGCACAGTATTTAAGCACTCCGGTTTCGCCATCTTTTGCAGCACCATCATTTACCGATGCGTAATGGATACTATCTGCAATTTGACCACCTTCATTAAAGGAAATTTGTGGGCGAAGTTCCTTTGCATATTTTTCAATTATTTTAAATTGTGGATGGGTACTGTCATTATTATGGTCGCAGCCAATAAATACAATCCGTTTGTCGCCGTTTGAAACATCAACTATATATGGAGGTTTAATTGTGTCCATCATTTCCCCAACTGTAATGTAGTCTCTTGCTGACAACTTTTCTTTTTTATGTTCATTGCTATTTTTACAACCCGCAAGTAGAAATATAGATAATAATGAAATAGTAAATGTTAAGAGCTTAATTCTTTGGTATTTGGTCATGCTTAATCTAAGGCTGCTTATATGGGGAAGAAATTTTTATTACACTGCAAATTGCGACAGGTGATGCTGTAAATGTTTATACAGCATATTATTCCATTCTGTCTTTTTGAGTTTACCAAACGAATGGGATTCTTTATTATCAAAATAATTTTCACCCAATTTTTGCGTCTTGTTGATATAATCAATCAGGCGTTGTTTTTCTGTTTCAAAATTCTTAGTCTCTTTAATAATAAACTGTGGTGCGGTTCTACTATTATGTGGGTACGGTGCTTCTCCAACAACTTTACTTTTTACAAGTGCTTTTAAAATGAATTTGAAAAAGGGGTTTGGTTTAGGATGAATATTTTCATAAATCATTTCGTACGAAACATTGCAGTGGGCAAGCATTTGAGCCACGTTCATTGTACCCCATTGAGGCTTACGCTCAACAGTTAAATGATTAATTCTTTCAATAATGTTATCAGCAATTTCTTTGGTGAAAATATTGGGCAACGACATAATAAATTCATTTTTGTTGCAATAAAAATAGGCTAATATTTTTAATTGGTTTAATAAAACGATTGGGAAAATTTAATCAGGAAACTTTGTTTTGT
>JANXSR010000299.1 GCA_025352625.1 Ferruginibacter sp. | reverse complement strand
CACCTGTTCTCCAACCCTGGCGAAACAGTAACAATATTGCAGAAATCAATGTTCCGGCATGACCAATACCAACCCACCAAACAAAGTTGGTAATATCCCAACCCCATCCAATGGTCTTGTTTACATTCCATTGGCCAATACCATAGGTTACCTCACGGTAAATACTGTACACACCAAATAACAATAAAGCGGCGCTGATGTAAAAACCAATGTACCATAAACGGCTTGGTTTCAATTCAATGGGGCTAATAATGTCTTCTGTAACCTGGTGGTAATTTTTGTTACCGTCTACAAGAGGCTCCCTAATTTGTGATTCGTACTTTAATAATGACATATATCTTTTGGCTTTAAACCTTTAGCTATTAGCTATCAGCTTTTTTTATTTTTATTTTGCCCGCAACACAATTTTGTTCAACATCGTTGTGTCACTTGCCGACCCCTTTCTACATCCCGCTGTTACACTTGAATCGGGACTTGTACTAAATATCTTTCCTGCCCCTTCGCAAAAGGTATTCAAAATCATTATGCATGTTCCTTTTCTTCCTTCTTCACACCTTCTATTTTGCCTTCACCTTCAGATACTTCTTCTTTTTCGTTGGTTACATGCCTGTCTGAATTTTTGATCTTTGCCAGGTAACTTACGTTGGGTAATACGTGCAACTGTTCTAACACATAAAAATTTCTATGCTTCTGATCTACAAACCTGATTTTATAAACATCACTTTCTTTATCGTTCACGTTACCGAAACTGATAGCGTGCGTAGGACAAGCCTGCATACAGGCCGTCTTTACGTTTCTCACCAATGACGGATCTTCTGCTTTTTTTGCAACCAATTTACTTTCCTGTAAACGTTGTACACAAAAAGAACATTTTTCAATAACACCTCTTGACCTAACTGTAACATCCGGGTTCAACACCATTCTTGTTAAGTCGTCATTCATTTGATTTGTTACTTCATTTAAATCTCCACCAATTAATGGTTGTTGGTTATCAGGGAAACTATCTGATCCGTTAAAATCTAACCAGTTAAAACGACGGACTTTAAACGGACAGTTATTTGCGCAATACCTTGTACCGATACAACGGTTATAAGTCATTTGGTTTAAACCTTCGCTGCTATGATTTGTTGCTGCCACCGGACAAACGTTTTCGCAAGGTGCGTTGTCGCAATGCTGACACATCATAGGTTGAAACACAACATCTGGATTACTCATATCTCCGGTGAAATACCGGTCAATGCGCAACCAATGCATTTCATGCGCTTTCATTACCTGTGTTTTACCAACAACGCTTACGTTATTTTCAGCAGTACATGCTACAACGCAGGCACTACAACCGGTACAGGTGCTTAAATCTATACTCATGCCCCATTTAATTCCTGGTCTATCAAACTGAGGATAAATGGTTGCATCTTTTTCATATTCTTTTCCTCCAAAAGGAATTAATTTTTCTCTTTCTGTGTTTGGCTCTTCCAATACTCTTTCGGGATTGGCTACAAAACTTGCCAAACTTGCTTCATAAATTACAGGACGACTTTCTGAAGAACCATGTACCTGTGTTTGGCCAAGTGGATAAGTATTACCAGTTTTAGCAATTTCTGCTGTTGCGTTATAGCTAAATCCTGTTCCATCAAATCCAACAAAAGGATAAGCATTCACGCCTGCTCCGGTTGCAGATCTGCCAATATTTTCTATTGATTTACTTTTGTCTGTACTTTCTCTTCCATAACCCAAAGCAACAGCTATCACATTAGGATGAATACCCGGAAGTATTAAAACTGCCAATTCCAAAGACTTGCCATTAACTGTTACTTTAACCGTTGGTTTCTCCGGATGTACTTCATATCCATCTCCCTGATATTGACTACCAACTACATCAAGTCCTAAAATTGTTTTTGCCAATGCTGGGCACATTATGGCGTAGTTATCCCAGGTTACTTTAGAAATAGGATCAGGAGTTTCCTGCAACCACGGGTTGTTTGCTTGTTTACCACTACCAATTGAAACCTTTTGGTAAATAGCAATTTCGTAAGTTCCTCCTTTTACTGCTGATGCTTTTGAAGCTGCATCTGCAAGTGAAGCATTGTTATAAGTTGCACCGCCAACAGCTATTGCAGCAGGTTGCAAAATACCTTCCTGCAAGGCCTTGTCAAAATTATCAGTGGTTGCTAACTTGCCAATCCAGTAAGTTTTAAAATAGGTTTCATAGTCACTCGTGCTACCACTCCATTTTAATAACGACGTTTCAAAAGCTCTTGTTTTAAACAATGGGTTAATGGTTGGCTGTTGAAGGCAGATGTAACCAGCTTTAGGTTCTGCATCTCCCCAACTTTCCAACCAATGATGAGCAGGAATACTGAATTTACATAGTTCCGTAGTTTCATTCATTGTTCCATTAAAAGAAATTGTAACAGGAACTTTCTTTAAGCCAGCTATAAATTTTTTACTATCGTAGTAGGTATAAGCGGGGTTTGTTTCATATACAAGTAATGCACCAACATTTCCTGCATTCATATCTTCAACCAATTTCACAACATCAGCATCAATACCCTGGCGATAATTAGAAGTTACCCCCCAATTGATGGTTTTGCCATTGGCGCCAATTGCTTCGTTGATTGCATTAACTATAATTTGGATGTTAACATCATTGCTTCCGCAAACAACCAATCCAGCTCCCATGCTGCCCTTTAAGGCTGCCACAGTTGCATCGATGCCTTTATTTAAAGCAGCGTCACTTATAGCAGGGGCAGTAACAGCTCCGCCTAATTTTGATAATATTGATAATGCGATTGCACCTGTTTCTGATGGCTTGTGTATGTACCGGTCATCTGCGTTACTACCTGTTAAACTTAAAGCACCTTCAAACTGAATGTGGCGGCTCATGGTAGGTTTTTCGCCGGCAATCTTTCTTGTTTTTGAATATTGTGCTGCAAACTCAACCGGGCTTAACCAGGTTCCTAAAAAGTCAGCATTTAAGCTAACAATTACTTTAGCATTTTCAAAATGGTAAGAGGGCAACGCTTTCTTACCATAACTAGCCTGGTTGGCCAATATCATACCGCTGTAACTCACCGCATCGTATTGTATATGACGACTGCCAGTGGGGTTCTTAGCTAAAAAATCAGTAATTATTTGTAGTGTGCTGGGTGATGTTATGGTAGAAGTCAATAAAACAGTTGGCTTACCACCTGTTCCTGTCATTGCAGTTGCAATCAATTTATCAAATGCATCAAACGAGGTTACTTCTTTAAAATCTTTACCATCAGATTGCATTGGGTAACGCAAACGGGTTGTATCATACAAATCCAAAACCGAAGCCTGAACCTGGGCACTTGTCCCTCCATTAGTAATAACTGAAGCTTCATTGCCTTCTATTTTAATTGGCCTGCCATCTCTTTGCTTCACAATTACTGGTGTAATATCTCCTTCATTTACATAAGTAGAGGCATAATAATTGGCAACTCCGGGAATAAGATCATCGGGTTTATGCAAATAAGGTACAGCTTTACGTACAGGCATTTCGCAACTTGCAGCAATAGTAGCTGCCGCTGTACTAAACCCTAAGTATTTAAGGAAATCCCTGCGTGGAGTTTTGGCATTTAACAAACCATCATCAAGGTCTTCTAATGGCAACAAATCTTCTTTAAATTCATCTTTTGCCGCTTTTTTAAAAGCGTCTGAATCGTTTAATTCTCCAAAATTTTGCCAATACTTTTTATTACTCATATCTTATTAAAATGTGCTAATTAGTTAATTTCCTAATCCGCTAATTTTTATAAATTGTTATTATTCTTATGTTATACAAAGTGTCAAAAGTTTGCTTTTCTTTTTTCCATCAGCAAATAAGCACCTTTTGAATTAACTAACTGTATTAATTAGTAATGGCATTTCTGACATTCTGTGCCACCAATCTTTTCAACAGTTACACTATCCATTTTTCCCTCTTTAATGTCTTTGTGAAATTTTTCGTAAATGCTGTAAAATTTATTGCCTTCTCCTGATTCTTTATTGTAGAAATTAACCTTGCTTTCTCTGTGGCAATTAACACACCAACCCATGCTTAATTCGGCAAATTGATATACTTCAGGCATTTCCTGTATAGGACCGTGGCAGGTTTGACATTGTTGTTTACCAACCTTTACGTGTTGGCTGTGATTGAAATACACATGATCTGGAAGATTATGAATTTTCACCCATTCAATTGGTTTACCAGGCTTATCATATTTTTTTGCATCTGGGTTCCATCCTGCATACTGATATAATTTTTGTATTTCAGCAGTACCATTTAACTGTTGCCCATCTTCTTTAATTATTACATCGCCTTTGTATTCTTTAATCGCCATATGGCAATTCATACATACGTTAACAGAAGGAATGTTAGCATGTTTGCTATCCTGTGAACCACCATGACAGTACAAACAACTGATTTGGTTAGTTCCCGCATGTACTTTATGAGAATAATAAATTGGCTGCTCCGGCTGGTAATTTTTCATACGTCCCAAACCTATTGCTGCATTAATAGTTATATACCCACCAAGGCAAAACAACACTAATATCCCCATCATAATATAACTTTTATTACGATAGAAAGGAACTGGTTCTGAACGAAGAATACCATCTTTTTGATCGGACAATTTTCGAAGACTGCTATTTACCTGTAATAGTATTAGCGCAATAACTGCTAACACGAGCGTTAGAATTCCAAACAGTAAAGAATTGTCTTCTGCTGGTGCTCCCGCAGGGCCTCCTGTTGTTGGTACCGGAGCCTTGTAAGCATCAGCATAATCCAAAATAGATTTTATCTCATCTTCCTTTAAATTAAACTGTGTCATTTTTGCACCGTACTTAGCCAATAAACCTTTTGCATAGGTATCGGTTTCCAACATGGTGTTAACATTATTAACCCACTTTATAGCCCATTCAGGGTTTGGTTCTCTTTCTCTTGCACCCTGTAATTTCGGGCCTGTATAATCTTCCAATGGTTTATGACAACTGGCGCAATTCGCTTTAAATAAAGCCTCGCCATCTGCAGCAAAACTGTTATTATTAAATGAAACTAATGCAATGAATAGTAAACTTGCGAAGACTTTTTGTAAGATTTTTCTATAGCGACTCATACAGTTATTCGGGTGCTTAAGTGGAAGAATATTCTTCTATGGCTGCAAAAATAAGTTAGTATGTTCACATAATATCAACATTTTGAAAAAAAATTTTTCCTTGTCCAGCTTGATTTTCAGCCGATTGTTGTACCTATCCAATACTTATTGTCATGTTTTTGTAAACAGAATTTTATTTACAATTTTTTAGAGCAGGTTCGTATTTCACAATTTTTTGATTGATTTTTGCCACATGCTGGAAAAATTACAACAACGCTGGAAAGTAAATGGGGTCAACCTTATATTGATCATTTTTACTTTTGCTGTAGGGGGAAGCTTATGTGGAATTACCGGGAGAAAAATAATGGAACTTACTTCAATTGAAAAGGGAATAATCTGGATCCTGGCTTACATCCTGCTCATTACATTACTTTGGCCTCTATGTGTCATCCTAATCAGCATTCCGTTAGGTCAGTTTTCTTTTTTTAAGAAATATATTCATAAAATATGGGCAAAAATAACCGGTAATAAAACAGCTGATATTCCATTAATAGCCGTTTTTGCAAGCGGGGCCGGCAGCAATGCGCAAAAAATTATTGATTATTTCAATATTAATAATACCGCTAAAATTGAGTTGGTTGTTTGTAATAAAGAAGGCGCTGGTGTTTTAGACATTGCAAAAAAATACACTATTGATACTTTGTTAATTGAGAAAGACAAGTTTTTTAATACTGATTTATACATCCGGGAATTACAAAAAAGAGGCATCCGTTTTATTGTGCTGGCTGGGTTTTTATGGAAAGTGCCTTCTTCACTTATTAACGCTTATCCAAACAGGATTGTAAATATTCACCCGGCGCTACTACCAAAATATGGCGGAAAAGGAATGTACGGAAATCGTGTACATGAAGCCGTTATTGCAGCGGGAGATAAAGAAAGTGGCATTACCATTCATTATGTAGATGAACTGTATGACCATGGCAATATTATTTTTCAGGCAAGCTGCAAAATAGATGAAAAAGATACGCCGGGTTCATTGGCGCAAAAAATTCACTTGCTGGAGCATCAGCATTACTCAACTGTTATAGACAATATTCTAAAGATGCAAAATCGCAGTTAAATGCGTTGTTGGTATTTTAAAAACAAAAATTGTTGGTGTAATATTGCTGCTAACAATTATTTTAACTTGTTGCACCTGCTAAAAATTTACTGTTTTACTTTTTTGCTTTTGTTGATAACAGCCAATGTTACTGCACAGCTTACTATTAGCGGCACCGTGTATGATTCAACTAAAGTAACTCCCGTTAAAGATGTATTTGTAAAAAGTACCGGCGGCAAAATAACCATGACTGACTCAACAGGTCATTATGATATTAGCGCCAGTAATAAGGATTCCCTCACTTTCATCTACCAAAATAAGCCCACTGCAAGGTTTGCAGTAAAGCAAATTGAAAACCAGGGCAGTTTTGATATTTCTCTGCACATCAAGGTTACAGAAAAATTCAGAACCTTAAAAGAAGTAAGGGTATTCACCAAAAATTACAAAGAAGATTCAATTGCTAACAGAGAGGAATATGCTAAAATATTTAATTATCAAAGACCGGGAATAAAAACATCCACATCTGAATACTCAGGATCTGTAGGTCTTGACCTTGATGAGTTTATTAATATTTTTCGCTTTAAAAGAAATAAGCGGCTAAAATATATGCAAGGCCGATTGTTGGAACAGGAGCAGGAGAGTTATGTAAATTTTCGCTTTAATAAGCCGCTGGTTAAAAGGGTCACTCATTTGGAAGGTGCCAACCTCGACAATTTTATGAAGATCTACCGGCCAAATTTTGAATTTACGCAAAACAGCACCACCGTTAATTTTTACCAGTATATTTTAAATGCATCTTACAGGTTTAAAAAAGAAATGTTTATAGAAGATGTAAAAAAAGAAGGTCAGTAATTTTACCTAAATAAAGTATTTTTAAAAAAAATTAATGGAACAAACAACCTTAGGTATCGGTACAAGATTACAACACACACAATATGGACCAGGTGTAATTATTGGCGTTCGATATGCATCTTACATGATTTCCTTCATTCACCATGGCACAAAAGAAATTGATAAAACAGATAGCCATCTTGATGAAATCATTCCTGAAAATACTACTGTAGAAATAGAGACTGTGTCCGAAACTGAAAAGTCGTTATTGAAAATTTTACGTTTATGGGGCAACGTTAACGAAGTTGTTCCACTTGGGGAAAAATGGATTGGCGGCACTTTGTTATTACAGCCAGCAGATAAAAATTTAAAACCCAAAGAAATTCCGGTAGCTGACTTCTTTCATAAAATTGTGATGTTGCGTGACAGGTTAAGAGTGTTGGAACAAAACATCAACAGCAATAAAAAACTGAGCGATGAAGAAAAGGTAAACCTGCAACAATACATCACTCGTTGCTATGGTTCTTTAACCACATTCAACGTGTTGTTTAAAGATAAAGAGCATTGGTTTGTGGGTGATAAAAGTGGGAAGGAGGAGTAAGCTTTTCCATTATCCAATCTCACTGCAGACTGTTTTTTAGCAAGCCTAATAATTCATCAATTTCTCCACGCATTCATCCAGTCTGCTGTATGCCATAAAATTTTTCTCCAGTTCAATATTAAACGGAATCGGTGTATCAAGGCTTCCGCAACGTATTACCGGCGCATCCAAATGTTCAAAACAATTTTCGGCAACCCATGCTGCTATTTCTCCACCAATACCACCTGTTAAAGTATCTTCATGCAACAGCAATACTTTACCTGTTGCTTCAACAGCTATTTTAATTGCTGCATAATCCAGCGGTAATAATGTTCTAAGGTCGAGGATATACGTAGAAACTGACGGATGATCTTTTGCGTATTGTATGGCCCAATGAACCCCTGCACCATAAGTTATAATAGTGATGTCCTCTCCGGTTTGTACCAGCTTTGCTTTGCCAATTTCAATTTCATAATAAGCTTCCGGCACAGGACCGCTGATGCTTCTGTACAAAGCCTTGTGTTCAAAAAACAATACCGGGTTGGGGTCATTGATGGCAGCAATCAGCAAACCTTTTGCATCCTGCGGTGTTGATGGATACACTACTTTTAGTCCGGGCGTGTGTACAAACCAGGCTTCATTACTCTGGCTGTGAAAAGGCCCGGCACCCACACCACCACCAGTAGGCATACGAATAACCACATCTGCATTTTGCCCCCAGCGATAATGAATTTTTGCAAGGTTGTTAATGATCTGGTTAAACCCTACGGTAACAAAATCAGCAAATTGCATTTCCATTACAGCTTTATAGTTTTCCATTGCCAAACCAAGCGCTACGCCAACAATCGCACTTTCACAGATCGGCGTATTGCGAACTCTTTCTTTTCCAAAAGCTTCCACAAAACCTTCCGTAATTTTAAAGGCGCCTCCATATTCTGCAATATCCTGCCCCATAATTACAAGGTTTGGATGTTGAATCATAGATTGAAACAGACCATCTTTTATACCATCAATAAACCGTTTTTCCGGTGCTGGTTTAACTGGTAACTGATTTAAGTAAACAGGTTTATAATTTGGATAAGCGTAAATATCTTCAAGCTCTTCTTCTGTATCGGGTACAATAGTTGCCGCATCTGAGCCCTTTTTTAATTCTGTTTCTATGTACTCCTTTAAATCAGCATGTATATCTAACACCGTTTGTTCTGTTATAACGGCTTGTTCTAATAAATAACTTTCATAATTTTTTATAGGATCCTTTTGTTGCCATAAATCAAATAAATGAGGGGGCACATATTTAGTTCCACTAGCTTCTTCATGACCACGCATTCTAAAAGTCATGCATTCTATTAAATAGGGCTTTTGGTTAGTTATACAGTATTCTCTAATTCCTTTGATGGTATCATACACTTCCAAAATATTATTGCCATCAATCTGTATACCTTCCATACCATAACCCCGGGCTTTTTCAACAAGGCTAAAGCAACGGTATTGTTCATTTACAGGAGTACTTAACCCGTAGCCATTATTTTCAATGATAAAAATCACCGGTAAATCCCATACAGCGGCCACATTTAATGCTTCATGAAAATCACCTTCACTGGTGCCACCATCACCTGTAAAAGCTACCGACACTTTATTGCTGTTACTTAGCTTATGAGCTAATGATACCCCATCGGCAATGGCCAGTTGCGGACCAAGGTGAGATATCATACCACAGATATAATGGTCCTTACTTCCAAAATGAAAACTTCTCTCCCGGCCTTTGCTGTAGCCATCTTTATTGCCCTGCCATTGTTTAAACAATTTGCTCAGCGGCATATTTCGGGACGTGAATACGCCTAGATTTCTGTGCAATGGCATAATCCATTCGCCTGGTTGCAAAGCCATAGTGACACCGACAGATATGGCCTCCTGCCCGATGCCACTAAACCATTTGGAAATTTTTCCCTGCCGCAATAACACCAACATCTTTTCCTCAATAAGCCTTGGTAATAATAGATTTTTATAAAGATTTATAAGCTCTTCGCTGGAATAATTTTTTCTATGGAAATGCATGCCCGTTATTTTATAAAATTAATCAGGATGTGAAGTTAATGGATGTTAATGAGCGTACAAACGGGATTAATTAAATGTCTGAAATATGATTTTTTGATGTTTGATTTACCTAAATTTATTCGGGATTGCTATACAGTTGATGGAGGAATAGTATTGCAAAATCGTATCTGCCTGCTACTCTAAATAAACAAATAGGGTAGCAAGTTTAGCAGGTGTGATAAAGAGTTGAAAAAGTATACGTGATTGACCCATCATGGTGGACCGGCTACAAAAATTATGACCGGGCTGTGTTTTTTGTAACGACAGTCTAGCCTAAATTTTACAATTAACTATTTCTTTTATTATCAGGAAAAGCTCGTTTGTGAACAAAAGAATTAAAGAAGGAAAGCAATATACTGAATAGCATAGCATACCAAAAACTGTCTATTTTAAATCCGTGAACAAAATGGGCGTCAATTAAAATAATACAGGCATTTATAACAAACAGAAAAAGACCAAGTGTAAGAATGGTTGCAGGCAGCGTAAATAAAATAAGCAGCGGTTTTACAATTGCATCCAGCACAGCCAATACCAGGGCAACTATAACTGCTGTAATAATATTATTGTTTACAATTTCAACGCCGGGTAATATTGCTGCAAGTACAAAAACATTTACCGCAGTAATTAATATTTTAAATAAAAAATTCATTCGTGTATTTTGTTTCAATATAAAAAATAAACAACTTTATTTTAAGGCTTACTTTTTTGTATTTACATCACAATTAATTCGTAAAAATCTGCAGGTTGTAAATATTTATTTGCAAGTGTTTTTAATTCCTCTGCCGAAATTGTTTTAATCATTTTTATAGAGTCGTAAAAATATTCTTCCTTTAAATTATTGAGGATGATATTTTTCCATCTCCCGATGATGTGAAAAGGTCCATCAAGATCACCCAAAATATTGCCGATTAAATAATTACGCACCAACAATAATTCTTCTTCGTCAATCAGTTCTTCTCTTAGGATTTCCATCTCTTTATAAATCTCCTCTACAGTTGCTTCGGTTACATCTTTACCAGCTTCTGTACTAATCAACAAGGCTGTATCCTGAAAATGATTTTGCACATAGCTGTGTATGCCATAAGTATATCCTTTCTCTTCCCTTATATTACTCATCAACCTTGACCCAAAGAAACCGCCGAAAACGGTATTCAACACCATCATTTTCATAAAATCCGGGTGATGTCGGTTTGGAAAATCCCGGGCAATCCGAATAGCACCCTGCACTCCTTTCGGATCGTTGGTGAGGCGGTATTTTTTTGTAACTGCTGGAAGTATACTATTTGTTATTTGTTGTTTTCCTGGTTTTATTGTCAAGTGCCCAAATTGTTCATTTACAACCTTAAATAAATCAACAGGTAATTTACCCGCTACAAAAATTACACAATGGCCGTTTAAATAATATTGTTGAAAATGTTCTTTTAACTGTGCTGTGGATAATGCATCATAATCTGCAGCCACAATATATTTACCATAAGGATGATTTTCGCCAAATAAATAAGCATCAATTAAACGGTTGGCTACAAAATCACACTTCTTTAAACTTACTGATAATTTTTGCTTACTGTTTTGAATGTAAATAGACAATTCTTCTTCCGGAAAAATTGAGTCGGTAATCATTTCTTTGATAACTGGCAGTAAAACTGGCAGGTGTTTTGACAGCGTGTGTAAGGATATCGAAGCTGTTTCGTTTTGGCAGGTTCTATTGCAATAAGCGCCATAATATTCAAAATGCTCATTTAATTCAAAAGCTGATTTTGATGAAGTGCCATTTTTTAACATGTAGCTGGTAGTGGCTGCTACCGCATTGCTTTTTTCGAAACTATTACCTGCGTAAAACACCATTTCCATTTGTAGCACATCCTGGGCACCGGCATCAATAGCATATACTTCAATGCCATTATCCAACACAAATTTTTCGTACGGTTTTAACTTAAGATCAAATTCAATGGCATCTTTTATATGAGGAGGGTTTGTTCTGTTTAGCATGTAATTTTTCTACTTTTCTTTATCCGCTTAAAATGGAAATTATTTATTTAGTTGGTTGAATAATAATACAACGTATTGCAATTATTTTCATTGAAGATAGTTTTACTTTCATTTAACAACTCTTCTGAAGTTACTGCCTGATATTTATCAAGTTCTGTGTTGATGAGGTTGGCATCGCCCAGCAATTCATACATAGCCAAATTGGTGGCACGGCTCATTACGCTCATATCTTCAAAGGCCAGCATACTTTCAGTTTTGTTCTTCACTTTTTGCAATTCTTTTTCTGAAATACCTTTTTGTTGCAGCGTATAAATTTCTTCCATTAAAGCAGCCTCTGCATCTTTCATACTTACGCCTTTTACCAGCTTGCCTTCAATACTAAGCAGGCCTGCATCTGTACTTCCTGAATGTGAACAGTCGATATTGCTGAATAATTGTTTTTCTTTTACGAGTGCCTGAAATAAACGGGAAGATCCGCCACCACTTAAAATTTCGGTGATTAAGTCCGTTACATAATACCTGTTATCTAAACGGGAGCAGATATGCCAGCATTTATATAAAGCGTCGATGGGCACATTGGCTTTTACTTCAATAAATTTAGGCGCAGTTTGCACTGGTTCTACAGGCAAATTACGTTGGTATTTTACACCAGACGGAATAGGGCCAAACCATTTTTTTGCCAATAATTTTACTGCATCTGTTGTTACATTTCCTGCTACAACCAGCACAGCATTAATGGGGGTGTAGTGTTTAAAGAAAAAATCTTTTACATCCTGCAAAGTTGCATCTTCAACATGCTTTAGTTCTTTACCAATGGTCATCCAGCGATAAGGATGCCTGCTGTAAGCAAGTTCCCGCAGTTTATGCCAAACATCACCATAGGGTTTGTTTATATAATGCTCTTTAAATTCTTCACATACAACTTTTCTTTGCACATCCAGACTTTTTGCATCAAACGCAAGACTCAGCATCCGGTCACTTTCAAGCCAAAAAGCAGTCTCGATATTTTCGGCCGGTAATTGGCAATAATAATTGGTAAGGTCATTGGTTGTAAAGGCATTGTTTTCTCCTCCCGCAACCTGAAGTGGTTCATCATAAGTGGGAATATTGATGCTTCCTCCAAACATCAGGTGTTCAAATAAATGAGCAAAACCAGTCTTGTCCGGATTTTCATCTTTTGCACCAACATCGTAAATAACATTTACAACTGCCATCGGGGTACTTTTGTCCTCATGTACCAATACCCTTAATCCGTTATCAAGGGTAAACTTTTCATACTGAATCATACTGTAAAGTTAAGCAGAGTTGTCATATTGTAAGGCTATAATAAACTTTTGGGTTTTATATATAATTCCAGCAATGCTTCTTTGCGCTTTATTATTATTCTTATTCTTTCTTTTTCAGTTTGCAAAATATCTTTATACTGCATAATATTATTGCTGAAATTTTTGTTAACCCCTATTATAATATCATCTTTTAAAACACCTGCCTTATCAGCCGGCGATCCTTTAATTATATCATCAACCAGTATCATTCCGTCTACGTAATATGCAGCCATTCCTGTGTAAGAATAATCAAACTGATCACCAAAATGAGTATTTGGAGTTAAATAGATTTGTCTTTTGGGATAATTAAGGATTAGGTTAAATCTCCTTAATAAATCATTTCCTAATAGCCCTCCTACAGTGGGGTAGGAGGTTACATTAAATTCATCACTGTAAAGATACGTAGGCACATTTCTGAATTTATAGCGCCCAATCTGTAACATTTTAATCACTGTCATTCTCATTTGGATTTTGCCTCCCATCCCTTCTGCCTGCGTTAATACTGGTTTACGTTTGGATAACAGGATATTGCTATCGGCAGCAAAACGATCGCTCATTAAAAAACAGAGGCCGGCCCCGGTATCAAAATAAAAGTTAAAATCTGTTTTTCCCCTATCCTTAAAATGAAGATTTACTATGGGTAGTGTTGTAAAAACAGGATTTAGCAAGGAGCCATTTTTAGGATAGTCTATTTCTCCAGGGCTGTAAACTTCCAACATTGAACTATCAAAATTAATTTTTACGATATATCTCCTAAAAAAACTATACCCGATAATGCCGTCAATTTTTTCTCCATAAACACTTGTTAAAACATCATAATTATTAATGTGAAAATTTAATCTTTCAACTGTTAAACCTGGAAAATGAAGGCTTTGGTTAAATGCAAAACTTACTTTGTGACTATCGCCCATTCCTGTAATAATAGTGTCTGAAGGTGAAATTGGTATCTTAAGTTGTGCGCAGGTTGCAGAATCAAGAGAAATGCCTCCACTTCCAGTGTCTAAAATAAAATTGAGCGAGTCTGGAATATTATTGAGCTTGGCCTTTATTACCATTACCCCGCCACTATACTGTAAAAAAGAAAATTTTGTAATAAATTTTGCCTTGGGTAAAGGAGACAATAATTCCTGCCCAAAACAAAAAATATTAAATAGAATACAAACCTGTAAACAAATAATTTTTATCATTAAAAAGTATTTACCAATGTACTTAGTTTTGGTCACCAGCTGGTAATGCTTATTCTCAATGGCAACTGGCAAGTAATTTCATTATGGCAGATGAAGTACAATACGTTACCAGCTTCTCATAATTATTTTACCCGTTATTAAATATACAACCTAATGGGTGTAAATTTGTTACTTATTATTCAAATGGTTTTATGGAATTAAATAACTTATATCAAAAAGCGCTGAACTTTGAATTCTTAACTGTAGAAGAAGGTGTTTATTTATTTGAACATGCACCACTGGCTGAATTAATGTATGTTGCCAACGAGTTAAAAATAAAGCAGGTACCACATGGAAAAGTAACCTGGATAATAGATAGAAATTTAAATACTACCAATGTCTGTATTGCCAATTGTAAATTTTGTAATTTCTACCGTGTACCCGGCCACCCGGAAGCATATATTACAGACATAGAAACCTACAAAAGAAAAATAGATGAAACCATCCGTTATGGAGGAGAACAATTGTTGTTGCAAGGTGGCCATCATCCGGACCTTGGACTATCTTACTATGTTGCTCTTTTTAAGGAATTAAAAAAACTTTATCCAAATATCAAATTACACACCCTCGGACCACCAGAAGTTGCCCACATTACCAAATTAGAAAAAAGCACCCACCGGGAAGTTTTAATGGCGTTAAAAGATGCTGGTTTAGATAGTTTGCCTGGACCAGGGGCTGAAATATTAACGGACAGAGTCAGGCGCCTTATCAGTAAAGGAAAATGTGGCAGCCAGGAATGGCTTGATATAATGCATGAAGCGCATAAACTTAATATTACTACAAGTGCTACCATGATGTTTGGCCATGTGGAAACCATTACGGAGCGTTTTGAACATTTGGTAAAAATAAGAGAAGTACAAAGTCGAAAGCCGGAAACAGCAAAAGGCTTTATTGCATTTATTCCCTGGACCTTTCAGGATGTAGATACTTTATTGGCAAAAATACGTGGCGTACATAATTTAACTACTGCCGAAGAATATATCCGTATGATTGCTATGAGCCGTATTATGTTACCGAATATAAAAAATATTCAGGCAAGCTGGCTTACTGTAGGTAAAAAAACTGCACAGCTATGTTTAAATGCAGGCGCCAATGATTTTGGAAGTATTATGATTGAAGAAAATGTGGTAAGTGCGGCAGGTGCCCCTCATCGCTTTACCAGCAAGAGCATACAAGCGGCAATAAAAGAAGCAGGCTTTGAGCCTCAACTGCGTAACCAACAATATGAGTTTAGAAAAATGCCGGTTGTAATGGAAGAACAGGTAATTGATTATTAAAGATGAAAACAGGTGTAAGAATGGGTGATAATATTTCTTTGCTAAAGTTATTGAGGCGTTTTAGAATGATTGGTATTGCAGAAGGTATTTCTTTTTTGGTTTTATTGCTGATAGCAATGCCAATGAAATATTTTTTAAAAATACCGGAAGCTGTAAAAATTGTTGGGTGGATGCATGGTGCATTGTTTGTTGGTTATATTTATTTTACAATTGAAGTGGCTGTTACTTTTAAAAAAAGTATTGGATGGTGTATAAAATCTCTCTTAGCAGCCTTCATTCCCTTAGGAACTTTTGTTACAGATAAAACCTTAAAAAAGGAGGAAATCGCTCTTCAACTATTATAATTGTACTTATCTGTATTGTATAAATAAAATAATTTAACTACAAAAAATTGAAAATCTCATTTAAAATAATACTCTTTTGTTTGGTTTCGATTACCTGCATTAGCTGCGACAGGGTTACTAAAGACCTGGCAAAAGAGCATTTAAAAAATCAACCGCCTGTCTCGTATTTTAATGATACTGTAAGGTTGGAATATGTTGAAAATACCGGGGCGGCATTAAGTCTTGGTGATAATCTTCCAAAATCAGTCAGTTTTTGGTTATTGAGTATTTTACCGCTGTTATTTTTATTATTGTTATTTGCTTACACCATTAAGAATGCTCAAAAAATGGGCATTATGAAAGTATTCTCGCTGGCATTATTATTTTCCGGAGGTATTGGTAATATCATTGACAGGATTTTATTTGATCGACATGTAACTGACTTTATGAACCTCGGGTTTCTAAATATTAGAACAGGTATTTTTAATGTTGCGGATATTTGTGTTACAGCGGGAGCTATAGGACTTTTATTATTTTATCAGGATAAACAGCCAGATAAAGGTTCTAACCGAATCCTTATAAAGCAATAAAATAAATTTTAAGCCAAAAGCTGACCTCTTACGGAATTATTATTAAATAAATTTCATTCTTGTAATACCAGCTATATTAAAAAAGCGTTATAAAGTCTTGAATGGTACTAACCTGAGGAAATATACAATATAGCTGGGTGGTAGATCGGCTACTAAACGCTTAAAGAAATAGCTTTCGACCTCCAATTTATCCACAGTTTTTCATATACATTTGTTGAAATGTGGATAACCTTCGGTATTTACTATTTAAAAAATTAAGTGAAATCACTCTTGTTAAGGTTTCTGTAATTTTTTAGTTTTACTCTTCAAATCCAAAATATATGAAAAATACAAATCAAAAAACAGGTCTACAGTTGTCTGCCGTAGTTAAATTCGTTTGCAATGCTTTTAAAAGCATTTTTGCGTCAGAATCAAAAAATGAATTTGTTAGACTTAAAAATTTTATAGCTTCTTAATAATTGCCTTTTTGTAAAATTCACTGGCAATTATAATTTTCAATTAGCTAAATAAATATTCAACATCTGCTTTGCTAAGTGCTTTTACAAAGTTGATGTCGTCGGATATAAGCTCACTTGCAAGTTTGCGTTTACGTTCCTGTAACTGTAGAATTTTATCTTCAATAGTATCTATACAAATCATTCTGTAAGCAAAGATGTTTTTAGTTTGCCCTATGCGGTGCGTTCGGTCAATAGCCTGCTGTTCAACAGCGGGGTTCCACCATGGATCAACGATGTAAACATAGTCGGCTGCTGTTAAATTTAAACCCACACCACCAGCTTTTAAGGAAATTAAAAATACCCTGCATGCATCATTATTCTGGAAATTATCAATTGCTTTTTGCCTGTCGTTAATGCTTGTACTGCCATCAAAATATTCAAATGGAATACCTTGCTCTGTAAGTTTTTCTCTAATTAAACCCAGCATACCTAAAAACTGGGAAAACACAAGCGCTTTGTGTTCGCCTATATTTTCAAATATTTCCCTTGTTAATTCATCCAGTTTAATTGAGTGGTTAGGATATTTCTCTTCTTCATTTAATATAGCCGGACTATCACATATCTGGCGCAATTTCATAAGCCCCTGCAAAATAGTAAGCTGCGATTTGTCAATCCCCTGTTCATCAATAACACCCATAATTTTATCCCGGTAACTGTTTCTGTAGGCATCATAAATTTTCCGTTGTTCTTTTTCCATTTCGCAAAAAAGAATTGTCTCAGTTTTTTCAGGTAAGTCTTTTGCCACCTGTTCTTTAGTTCGTCTTAAAATAAAAGGATATAATAATTTACGGAGGTGCTCTTTTTGTTCCTGCTCACCAAATTTATCAATAGGTGTGGCAAATTCATTGCGGAAAAAATCCATACTACCTAACAACCCCGGGTTAAGGAAATTCATTTGGGCAAAAATATCAAACGTATTATTTTGAAGTGGCGTACCACTCATACACAAGCGGTTTTTTGCCGTTAATAAACAAGCTGCTTTAGTAACTTTTGAAGCCGGGTTTTTTATGGCCTGACTTTCATCCAGTACCACATAATCATAAAATATTTTCATCAATGTCTGAATATCGCTTCGCAAAGTTCCATAAGTAGTAATTACCACATTTACCTTTTGCAATTCTACAATATCCCTTGTCCGTATGCTGCCATGGTGTATGCGCCACGTAAGTTCCGGTGTGAATTTTTTTATTTCATTTTCCCAGTTATAAATCAATGTGGTGGGGCAAATCACAATTGCTTTTAAATTACCTTCCTGGGTTTTGTAATGTTGCAGCATGGTTAAAGCCTGCACCGTCTTACCCAATCCCATATCATCTGCTAAAATACCCCCCCAGCCAACTTCATTTAAGTAATTCAGCCATTGGTATCCTGCTGTTTGATAAGGTCGCAATATTGCCTGTAATTCAGATGGAGCAAGAATTTCAGGTATTTGCTTAAACTCTCTTAAACGTTCAAATTTTTCATCCAGATTAAAACTTAATTCAGTTGCGTCTCTGTTCTCATACAACTCATCAATCACACTCATGTGGTATTTTGATAAGCGTAGTTTATCATTTTTACCATCCCCCACTTTAAATAACAAAGAATAGCGTTTTAACCATTCATCGGGTAAAATACCCAAAGTGCCATCGCCCAATTGTACAAAAGATTGCTTGGATGCCAATGCCTTTTTTATATCGTTGATGCCAACACGCTGACCTTCAAAATCAATTTCCACTTTTGCATCAAACCAATCCAATCCGCTGCTTACATGAATATGTGTAGATGGTCTTGCGGTGTTAAATCTAAAGTTTCGCAGTGCCTCAAATCCAAATACAGGCACTTTTGCTTCCTTCATTGCATCTACAAAAAGAAAGAACCAGTTATTGCGTAACACATCTGCACCCTTTAAGATCATGCTGTTTCCTTCCTGCGGCTGAATAAACTGCGAGTGTAGTGAAGACAGCATATCGTTAAAGCGTTGCTCGGCTTCCTTATTGCGATGTACAATTAATATTTTATCCCCGTCTGGAATTGTAATTGTCTCCTTATCATTTGCTCTTGTTTCAAAACCCTGGTAAGTAAAGATGGGCTGAAAAACAAGGTAGTCACCCTTTTCCTGCAACATCAGTTTTACCTCCGGTTCCCCACTTTTTATTTCTTTTACCAACGATTTATCAAACTCTACCTTGTATTCTTTTGTCAGCGGCATGATGGTTTTTTGCATCTGCACCGCCCAATTTTCTTTACTGAGTTTGATGTTCCCGTTCTTTATAAATTTTTCTGCCTGCAAAACATCTTCTGCCTTTTGCCACAGGTAAAAAATATGGTTGTATAAAAACAAAATACTGTTGTTGCATTCATTGTCTGTTACCGGCTGGGCTGCACCATTTATATTAAAACGGCACTGTAATTCAAAATTGCTTTCTTTGGCAATAATTTTAAATTGTGGTGCTATAAAAGTATCACTCAATGCAACTTCTACCAGGTTATCTGTTTTAAAAACCCTTTTCTCAGGCAAATAATATACAAATGGATTGCCACTTTGCTCTTCAAATAATTTTTTTAATTTTGGCTGCAGGTATTCTGTTATCAGCAATTTTGTTTCTTCCGGAAATTCGTCTCCATCTGTTTGAATGATGTTTTCCCAAATGCCACTGAAAGGAGAGTTTCGGTTAAGGTATTTATTTACTTCGGATGATTGTAACTTTCTTATTTGTTGCAACAGCATTTTATCATCTTCGCTAAACTGTTCTGTATTTACATATTTTGTAAGATCAAGTTTTTCTATCTTCCCCAATAGTTTTTTATTGTCTTCATCTGCATCGCCCTGTATGGCATCAATTATAAAATAGGGATAGGCTGTAGTATTAAAATTAAAAATAAGACCAAGTTTTTTTAGCGGCACTTCTATGATAGCTACTTCTGTTTGCACCTTTGGCGTTTCGTACATATAAGAGGGTCTTTCAACAGGTGCAACAGCCGCAACTCTTTTAATACTGGTATCCAACACTTTTAAAAAAGGTTTGCCATCTTTATATATAAATTCAAATTTACCGGCAAGGTCATCTGTTAAACTATAGCCATATATCTGTAGCAATTTATTTTTTTCCTTGTCCCAGTTTCGGATGGTATCAAAATAATAAGCACCGTAGGTTTGTAATAACTGTAGAAATAAGATGGTTTTATGCACACAAAGCGGATGTGCTGTTTCATCGCATTTGCAGGAGGTGTCAAAATTTCTTTCGTCGTTTTTTTGAATTACCAGCGGAAAGTTATGACCTTCATAATTAAGGGTTGCCTCTATCCGCTCATTGGCGGCTACAACAATGTTTGCTTTGTTAGTTAGTACAGCATTTTCGGCAGCTTCAAAACTTTCAGGTGATGATAAAACACGAATTACTTTTAACTCAATATTTTTCATTTTAGCCACCGTATGCCGCTGGTTGTATATCAGATTGGCTGCGCCGAGTAAATTTTTGTCTATCAGCTCCTGTAGTTTAAAAAGAGCTGCCACTTCATGACGACAAATATCTCCCAAATTATAAGGGCATCCACACCTGAGTGATAAACCCTGTGGATCATTGTATTTTTGAATGGCGACTTTATAAAATGTGCTATAGGTATCATCTTTTACCCTGAAGGTGACGCTGTTCATTAATTCGTCGTGCTCCACAATTTCAACATACCCAATGGCATGAATTTTTTTTCCTCTACGGATAACTTCGTCAGATCCGGTATTGTAAACGTATTTAATGAGATGTGAAAGGGCCATACAATTTTTAAATCGCCTATTTGGATTTCGGATGTGTTTTTATTCTCCTGATTTTACCAGTAAATGAAAATAATATGGTCAGGCACATTGTTTCGAAAAAGGCAATTTACAAAAGTAACGAAAAAAATAATGCCCTCTTGCCTTAAAGAAGAGTTTATCATTTTCATAAAATTAGTTCCCGGCTAACCAACTATCAATTTACCTCCTTCATAAACGCAGAGCACATTCGCTGCATCTTCTGTTAAGCAATACCGAATGTCTTTTTCAAGACCAAAATTTGTTAATCGGTGATAATGCGAAGCATCTTTATTTTTAAGAAATTCAAACAAATCATCTTTGGCATCCAAGTACATTGTCTCCGCAATTTGAGATCCATCGCAATTGATTTCAAAATGATCTTTAATGCGATTAATTACAGCGCCTGCAAACAAAGTGTCTTCGATATTTACCCTGTCTTTCCATGCCGCACAACCTAAAATTACATCCCGTTTTTGTTCAATTAAATAATTGCAAACAGCAGTTAAATTGCCAAACGAACCAGTAATAATTTTTTTGGCTCCTTTATCAAGTGCCATGTGTAATAACTTTGTTCCATTAGTGGTAGTAAGCACCAGGGTTTTCCCTTTAACAAATTCCGGGGGATATTCAAACGGTGAATTGCCATAAGATAATCCTTCCGCTACCTGACCATCTCTTTCGCCTGCTGTAATGCCTTCAATTTGTTTGCCTATTCTAATACATTCTGCAACACTATCTACCGGAATAATACATTTTGCGCCATTATGTAAAACAGTGGCAATAGTTGATGTAGCCCTCAATACATCAATAATCACCACTATACTGTTACTTACATTATATAGGTGCAACAGAGCAGGCGAAAGTGAAGTATGTAAAGTTAATTTTGTTAATTTCATTTTTTAAAAATTTAATATGACCTTCCACTTCTCTGTTTCGGCATACTCTTTTATTACTTTATTCCTTTTGAGTAAAAGGGTTTCTAAATATTTTTTAAGATATATTTTATTTACTATTCTCCCTAATATTCCATACGGACTTTCAAAATGAATTATATCAATCATGATAGTGCCGTTTTTTACTTCCTTGAAATGATGCTGGTGTTTGAAATTTTTGAAATCGCCCTTTGTCATTTCATCAATAAAAAAAACAGGTGATTGCATGTCTGTTATTTTAGATGTAAACTGCCTGGTTTTAAAAAGATGTTTTGCCTGCCAGGTTACTGTTTCATTTTTACTGATTAATCCACTTGTAATACCTGCAATGGCTGTTTCATTTGTTTGGACAGTTGAAATTTTATGCAGATTAATACTACGGCTTAAATCGAACACTCTTTTTGTTGGTGATGCAATAAAAATGGTTAAGTGAATTGAAGACATATTAATTACCTTAGATTGTTGAAGGTAGTAACTTTAGTTTGCTTTTTTCTTGTGGTCAAAACAAATCTGGTACTGGTAATTAATAAGATATTTGTACAGGCTTTAGAAATAACTTTTACAAATTTAATCAGTATTACTTTTTTGTCTTAGTATCTATTTATAAATTTCGGGGTTGTCTTCATAAAGAAATTCTATACTGTTCCTTTCATTTTAATACTGTAAGTCTCTTAACCATCTATACTTATTCCCGTAAAGTAGATTCGAATTTTATCAATCCGTATTGCTTTTTTACATTTACTTACAAACTATCCAACTAATTATCTGTTATTAATATGTACCATCAAGGTCTTATGGTGAAACAATTACAAAGCCCGCTTTTTTTTAACAACGATGTCCCACTAAGCAAAAGGCATTTTTACCACTTTAGCTTTTAACAACGTATTGCGAATACTAATGTAAATTTCTGTATCAATACCTGCGTATTGGGTTTCTACATATCCAATACCAATTGCTTTACCTAAAGAGGGCGATTGTGTACCCGAAGTCACTTTTCCAATTGGTGTTCCTGCAAAATTTTTAATTATATAGTCATGCCTTGCGATACCTTTTTCGATCATTTCAAAACCTACCAATTTTTTTGTAACGCCGTCTGCTTTTTGTTTCTCAAATATTGCTTTGGAGGTAAAGTCTTTTGTGAATTTGGTGATCCATCCCAGCCCAGCTTCTAATGGAGATGTTGTATCATCAATATCATTGCCATATAAACAAAAGCCCATTTCTAAACGCAGTGTATCTCTTGCTCCTAAACCAATTGGCTTTATTACCTGGGCGGCCCCGGCAGCAAAAATTGCATCCCAGATTTTATCTGCATCTTCTTCTTTGTTTTCAAAATAAATTTCTACTCCTCCTGCACCTGTATAACCTGTTGCACTAATTAATACATTATCTACACCAGCAAATGTTCCTTTTACAAACGTGTAGTATTTTAAATTTAAAATATCCTTATCGGTTAATGATTGTAAAATTTTATTAGCGTTAGGCCCCTGTATTGCAAGCAAACATGTTTTATCGGAAATGTTGTGGAGTTCAACCGCTTTGTCATTATGCTGGTTAACCCAGTTCCAGTCCTTCTCTATATTACCTGCGTTTACAACCAGCATATACGATTTGTTTTCTTCCATGCAGTATACCAACAGGTCATCAACAATACCGCCTTCATTATTTGGAAAGCAACTGTATTGCGCTTTGCCTGCTGTTAATTTCGATGCATCGTTACTTGTTATTCTTTGAATCAGGTCCAATGCATTATCTCCTTTTAAAATAAATTCTCCCATATGGCTTACGTCAAACACACCTGCATTGTTGCGTACAGCGGCGTGCTCATCATTAATACCACTGTAACTAATGGGCATATTATATCCTGCAAATTCAGCCATTTTTGCACCAAGTGCAATATGCTTTTCTGTAAAAGGGGTATTCTTCATTAAATGATTTTAAAAAGTTTGTGACAATGATGAGGCACAAAAATAACTTAAACCCTAATTTAAAAATAAATTTATTAGCGGCCTTGTTTATTTGCCTGATTGAGTATACACAAAATCCCGCCAATTACGGCGGGACCTTGCTTTTGTTTCACTTCAACTCAACTATTGAAACTATATTAATCCTATGCTTGCCATGGGACTGTATGATTGTAAGGGACAGTTAGCAGTTGCTTCTGTTTCGCTTTTTGTAACATTTAGTTTCTCCAATTTCTTTTGATTCTCTTCCTGTTTTTTCTTTATTTCATTTTGTTCTTTCAATAAAGAGTCTTTGTAAAGCTGTTGTACTTTCTGCAGGTCTATTTTTAAAGAATCAATTTTTTCTGCACTGTTATTGTAACGATAGGTTCCTCCTTTATTAATCATTCTGGTTGAATCTTTATCATCCTGATCATCTCCATCATCATTCGATTTATTTTTATCCCCATTCTTCCATTCGTCGGCCGGCTTACCGTTCAATCTATATAAACCATTTGCTTTCATTACATAATCTACATTTTCGTCCCAGCCTCTTTCTTCATCATCAATATCAATATCGAAATCGCTGTTGTTCCATGGTCCGTTAAAATGAATATTGTGCCCCCAGCCTAGATTATTGTTCACCTTTATTTGCTTTCCAACTGGTACATAAACAGTGATGATAATTCGTTGGTTACGAAATTTATCAACTTTAGTTATGGTAATCCCTTTATCCAGCACAAGCAATGAATCTTTTTGTATCGCATTAAATTTTATTAAACTGGCCAAGGTATCTGCATTGCGCCTGTTACTTCCATTGGCCATTTTTATTATCGTTACCCTAAAACTATCAGTAGGAGATTTTATAATTTTAATGGTTACATTTTCTATTGGCATTGAGTCTTCATCAAAGTTTTGAAAAGGTTCAAACCTCAAAGAATTATTGCGGTAATATTTTTTGGAAGGCGAATTATTGGTTATTTCCAGTTTATTTACCAATGGATTGCTTAATGTTATTTCCTGTTCATTTATGCTACTTACAGATTTAAAATCTTTGGCAATAGAAACAATCATAGCAATAAAACAAAACAATCCAATTAACCAAAGACCGAAAAAAGTAAAGCGCAATACCTTGCGGTTAGTTTTAGCTTTTGCCAGCCTTCGGATAATCCAGGTGATAATGCCAATTACCGGTATCGCAATAAAAAATATCAAGGTGCCCCAGGCAAAAACGTTTTGCCATCCATCGGTTAATAAATAATCCTTTAGCGGAAAAACACCGATAGAAGCTATTGCAAAAGCAAACAGTGCAACCACAAAAGCAAAACCAAAACAACCCAATATAAAATAAGCAAATGCCTTCACTATAAAAACAATAATATCACCCAGCGATCTGCTGCTTCTCCTGGCAACACTTCCCATTTCTGCTCCCATTGTTTTACCCTTTTCTTCTGCAAAAGCCC
Organism: Ferruginibacter sp.; assembly: GCA_025352625.1. Lineage (GTDB taxonomy): Bacteria > Bacteroidota > Bacteroidia > Chitinophagales > Chitinophagaceae > Ferruginibacter. Next base: position 8,438 of record JANXSR010000299.1, on the reverse strand, counting down.
TTGCCTCATGACCCAGTTTTTCTGCTCTTTGCTGAACACCTTTCATTTCTTCTACTACCGAATTTTTAATAGAATTTAAATCAACTTTTTCTCCCTTCATTTCTAATTTTTCAGCAGTGCTGCCGGCTTCAGGTATTACCAGCCATAAAATAATATAGATGAGTAAAGCGCCGGGGCTAAAACCTACCCTTAAAAAATTAGGAAAATCAAACATGCCCCAGTGGCTCCAGTTAAATACAAAAGATAAAAAAGGCAGTAAAAATATTACCCTTGGTATCCATGGATTTATCCCAAAGTAATTACCTATGCCGCTACAAACACCCGCTATTTTTTTATCCTCAGGATCCCTGAACAATCTTTTGCGTGTTCCTCCAATTACTTTGGTAGCGCTGCTTGGTACGGCTACCCACAAAATAATATAGGGTATTAAACCAAATCCAAAGGAGATGGCGAGTACCACAAAAATGATTCTTACAATTACCACATCAATTCCAAAATAATTGGCCAGGCCAGCACAAACACCGCCTAAAATTTTATCATTTTCATCTCTGTATAAACGCTTGTGTGTTTCTGTTGGGCCGGGGGTTTGCTGATACTGTTGCGATCCGCCAGTTGTTGAAGAAGATGAAGAACTTTGGCTGTAGGCTGTACTGTCTTCTCCTTCAAATTCTTCGGGCCTGCCCATACTTTTGATAATGGCATTTACATCATCATCCGTAATACAGGTTACTCCTTTTTTTAATCTTTCCTGAAAAAGTTCTGCAATGCGGCTTTCAATATCATTGATAATCTCTTCTTTGCCTTCTTCATTTGCAAAATAATTATTAAGGCTGGCTGTATATTGTTTAAGCAAGTCAAAAGCAGACACTTCTATAGGGACTACTTGTCCGTGGAAGTTGATATTTATTACTTGTTTCATGGTTAAATGTGTTATTGTGTTCGTTCGTTAGTTGATTGGATCCACAACAAAAATCAGGTGATGCTCTTTATTGCGGATTGTTGAAGTTGGTGTTACTGGTGTGCTGTTGTTCTGCTTCTGAAAGTGCCTTTACTGCGTTTGCCAGTTCGTTCCAGGTTGCTTCCAGTTCTTTGTAAAAAGCATCTCCTTTTTCTGTTAATGAAAAATATTTTCTTGGCGGACCGCTGTTGCTTTCTACCCAACGATAGGTGAGAAACTCTGCATTTTTCAACCTGGTAAGAAGTGGATACAATGTTCCTTCAAAGATATTCAGGTTAGCAGTTCTCATCTTGTCAATAATGTCTGACGGATAAGCCTCTCCCTGTTTTATCACCGAAAGAATACAGAACTCCAAAACTCCTTTCCGCATCTGGCTGGCTGTGTTATCAATGTTCATGGCTTCAATTTTTAAAAATCATTTTGTTGGGTATTTGTAGCGTAGTTGGTAACCTTTTGGTATCCGGAATACTATTGGTTTTACCATCCCTCGCAACTTTACATCACAAAGATATAAAGATTACAGTACTATACAACACATAGTACCATTTATTTTTCAGTAGTCGGTGGTCAACATTAATGGCATATTCGCTAAAACCCTTTACAGTAGTGGGTTTTACAAAAAAAATTACCTAAAAAAATAATGGGGGAAATGATAGTTGGCAAAATTAGTTTGTTAAACGGTTTAAAAAAGAATAAAATTTGAGTATAAATGCAGGTTTATAAAATTTACATTGAGTGTATAAAAGAAAAAAACCACCCATAAAATTGGTGGCTTAAATTATAAATTAAGTAATTATCAATAAAGTACTACCCATTCATGGAAGTCAAAAACTCCGCATTGTCTTTGGTACCTTTCATATTTTTTAGCAAAGTATTCAAGGCTTCTTCAGGATTCATATCAGCCATATGCTTACGCAATACCCACATCCGTTGGAAGGTTTCTTTATCCAGCAACAAATCATCACGACGTGTTGAGGAAGAAACGATATCAATGGCAGGATAAATACGGCGGTTAGATAACCTTCTGTCTAACTGCAATTCCATATTGCCTGTTCCCTTAAATTCTTCAAAAATAACCTCATCCATTTTACTGCCGGTATCAACCAACGCTGTTGCAATAATGGTTAACGATCCGCCAAATTCTATTTTACGTGCAGCCCCAAAAAATTGCTTTGGCTTTTGCATCGCATTGGCTTCCACACCGCCACTCAATACTTTACCACTTGATGGAGCCACCGTGTTATGTGCTCTTGCTAAACGGGTAATGCTATCCAACAATATCACCACATCATGACCACACTCTACCAAACGTTTAGCTTTTTGCAATGCGATGGTTGAAACTTTTACATGCTTTTCTGCAGGCTCATCAAATGTGCTGGCAATAACTTCTGCTTTTACACTACGCTCCATATCCGTAACCTCTTCCGGTCTTTCATCTACCAGTACAATCATCAGGTAACATTCCGGATGATTTTCTGCAATGGCATTTGCCAGTTCTTTTAGCAACATTGTTTTACCCGTTTTTGGCTGAGCAACAATTAATCCACGCTGGCCTTTACCTATCGGGGTAAAAAGGTCCATTATCCTGGTACTGTAATTATTTGATGCAGTAGTAAGATTCAGTTTTTCAAACGGAAACAATGGAGTAAGGTAATCGAACGGAACCCTGTCCCTTACTTCTTCCGGGCTTTTGCCATTAATGGTTTCAACCTTTAGTAAAGCAAAATATTTTTCCCCTTCTTTTGGCGGACGAACAGATCCGTAAACAGTATCTCCTGTTTTTAATCCAAATAATTTTATTTGAGATGGAGAAACATAAATATCATCGGGTGAAGAAAGATAATTGTAATCACTGCTTCTTAAAAAACCGTATCCGTCAGGCATCATTTCCAATACACCTTCGCCCAAAATAATACCATCAAATTCAATATTAAAAACCTGTTGGTCACGGCGTTGTTGATATTGTTTATTGGGGTAGTTGCTTTGCTGGCTGTTCTCACTCTGTTGCACTTCCGGCTGCTGTTGCTGTACATCGTCTTCCTGGTGTAGCAATGAGGCAATGGCAGCAGGGATGGTACTTTCTTCATCAGTTATAGGCTGCAATTCTTCTTCAGGTTCTTCTTCTTCCTGCTTTACCGGATGCTTTCTTTTATCAGTGAGATGTTCCGCTTTTTTAGGCGCCCTTATTTCCTGATGCCTTGCTTCTGCTTTTGGCTCAGGTTTCATTTCCACTCTTGGCTTTTCGGCTGGTTCCTGTGCAGCTTCCGCAACGGTACTGCCAGCAGGTGGCTTTATGGTACGCTTTCGTTTTGGCTTTTCTTCGCCCTCACTTTTGGCAGGTGCATTCATAGCAATTTGCCTGGCAAGAATTTTATCAATCAACTCCTGCTTTTCTAATTTTTTGTAGTTGGATACTGTAAGCTGCTCTGCAATATCATGCAACTCAGGAACGAGCATATCGTTCAATTGTAATGTGTCGTACATAAAGAAATGAAAATGATTTTTTTCAACAATCCGATCTTATAATCTGAAAAATGATCCCCTTTTATTTCGGGAGAGAAAATTGGTTTTGATAGAATGTGAATGTCTGATGCAGTAGTAAATGGAATGACTTTATCAGCAATACTCCTGAGCAATATTACGCCGTTTTTACTAAAAACTAAAAATATTTTTTGTTAATGTGCTTTTTGGCCTTGATTGAAATTTATTGGCGACGCTCCGTTCAGCAGTTGTACTACTATCAGGCTTTTATTAAAGCGAAATAAACGGAATACAAATTCAAAAATTTAAGCATGCTTTTAGTTTTGTAAAATAGAACAACTTACACCGTTTCGTTGCCACGATTAAGCTGCGTTTTTTTACACAACAATATTTTTTAATGTTTTACCCGCTTCAAATTCATCCACATTACTAAGCGTAGTTTTTGCAATTTCTGCTAAAGCCTCTTGTGTAAAAAATCCCTGGTGTGAGGTGATCAATACGTTCGGAAAACTAAGCAGGCGCATAATATCATCGTCCTGGATAATATTTTCAGAAAGATCATTAAAAAAAAGCTTTTCTTCCTGTTCATACACATCCAGTCCCAAATAGCCGATACGCCCGGTTTTTAGCCCCTCAATAGCAGCAGCAGTATTTACCAATGCGCCCCTGCTTGTATTAATCAGCATAACGCCTTGCTTCATCATAGCAATACTGTTTGCATTAATGATGTGTTTAGTTTGCTCAGTTAACGGGCAGTGCAATGAAATAATATCAGCTTGCTGAAAAATAGTTAACAGGGGTAAATATTCTACGCCTGTGGCTTCCATATCTTTATTGGCAATAACATCAAAAGCCAGCACTTTGCAGCCAAGGCCGAGCATAATTTTACAAAACACCTGGCCAATTTTACCTGTACCGATAACGCCCACTGTTTTTCCAAACAAATCAAATCCAGTTAATCTATCCAACGAAAAGTTGCCTTCTCTTACCCGGTTATAAGCTTTGTGTGTTTTGCGGTTTAAGGTTAAAATTAACGCCAATGCATGTTCTGCCACTGCATGTGGAGAATATGCAGGCACACGAACTACTGCAATGCCATTGGCTTTTGCTGCCGCAATATCTACATTATTAAACCCTGCACTTCGCAAGGCAATCAATTCAACACCATTACTTTTTAATGCGGTTACAACAGGTAGGGTTATTTTATCATTTACAAAAGCACAAATAGCTTTACAACCATTGGCAAGAGTAACCGTATGCTCATTTAATGGCGCCTCAAAATAAATAATTTCATGATGCGTATTGTATCGGTCAAAAAATTCACGGTCGTATATTTTTGTAGAGAAGAAGGCTATTTTCATACGCCAAAGGTAACGGGGATTTTTCACGGGGATTTGGAGGATTTTTTAATTTAAATAATTGCTGCCATAATCATCGAAGCACTAATCGATACAATCCTTTAAATCCACCAAAAACCGTGTTATATTTGCAGCCAATTTAAATAATATGTTTAACAAGAGAATAAAAATTAAAGCACTGCTGGCAGGCGATAAAGTAAACTTTGATGCAACAGTAATGGGATGGGTACGCACTTTTCGTAACAACCAGTTTATAGCGCTGAATGATGGCAGTACCAATAATAATCTACAGGTAGTTGCTTCGCTGGGTGAATTTGATGAAAGTATTTTAAAGCGCTTAACTACCGGAGCCTGCATTAAAGTTACCGGCGAAGTAATTGCTTCTTTGGGCAAAGGCCAAAAAGTAGAATTAAAAGCTGCTACCATAGAAATATTAGGTGATAGCGATGCAGAAAAATTTCCATTACAACCCAAAAAACACAGCCTCGAATTTTTAAGAGAGATTGCACACCTGCGTTTTAGGACCAACACTTTTGGTGCTATTTTTCGTGTAAGACATTCATTGGCCTTCGCCATTCATAAATTTTTTAATGATAAAGGATTTGTTTACCTGCATACACCCATCATCACGGCAAGTGATGCAGAAGGTGCCGGCGAAATGTTCAGGGTAACTACGTTACCGTTGGATGGCAGTGCCCCAAAAAATGAAGATGGCAGCATTAGTTTTAAAGATGACTTTTTTGGCCGTAGTACCAACCTCACTGTAAGCGGACAATTAGAAGGTGAACTTGCTGCAATGGCATTTAGTGACATCTATACTTTTGGCCCAACGTTTCGTGCAGAAAACAGTAACACCACAAGACACCTTGCAGAGTTTTGGATGATTGAACCGGAAGTTGCTTTCAACGACCTGGAAGATAATATGAACCTTGCAGAAGAATTCATTCGCTATATAATTAAATATGCGATGGAAAGCAACAAGGAAGATCTTGAGTTTTTAGCACAGCGTTTAGAAGAAGAAGAAAAACAAAAGCCGCAGGTGGAAAGAACTGAAATGGGGTTGCTGGATAAATTAAATTTTGTAGTAAACAACGATTTTGAAAGGCTGACTTATACAGAAGCCATCGAAATTTTAAAAGAAAGTAACCACAATAAGAAAAAGAAATTTCAATATTTAATTGAAGGATGGGGTGTTGATTTACAAAGTGAACACGAGCGTTACCTGGTAGAAAAACACTTTAAAAAACCGGTAATACTAACCAACTATCCAAAAGATATTAAGTCATTTTATATGCGCCTGAACGATGATGGCAAGACTGTTGCCGCCATGGATATTTTAGCGCCGGGCATTGGAGAAATTGTAGGAGGATCGCAAAGAGAAGAGCGGTTTGATAAACTTACCCAACGCATGAAAGAAATGCATATTCCAGAAGAAGAACTGAGCTGGTATTTAGATACCCGCCGCTTTGGTGCTTGTCCGCATGCTGGCTTTGGGCTTGGGTTTGAGCGGTTGGTGCAGTTTGTAACAGGCATGGGAAATATCAGGGATGTAATTCCTTTTCCAAGATATCCGAAGAGTGCAGAGTTTTAACGCCTATCTCTGAAAGGGACAAGAACCTTATAATTTGCAGAGCCAAATATTTACTGTATAAAAAACCGACGCAAAACTGCTTCGGTTTTTTACTGTAAGAAATAGTTTTAAAGGATATTTGTACTTACAAATTCAAACTAACCTATGCTCACTTTAAATTTCAATCCCTTTCCAATACTCTTTACTGAACGGTTGGTGCTAAGGCAGTTTTCGACAGGTGATGCGAATGAAATTTTAGCACTTCGTTCTAATAAAGCAGTGATGCAGTTTATTAACAGGCCGCTTGCCGGAGGCATTGAAGATGCATTGCAGTATATTCAAAAAATAATTGACAACGGCAATAACAACGAGGGCATTACATGGGCCATTGCTTTTAAAAAAGACGCTACCCTCATTGGCACCATTGGCTTATGGCAGATTGACAAAGAAAACCACCGGGCTGAAATCGGCTATCTGCTTAATCCGCAACAACATCAAAAAGGAATTATGCAGGAAGCCCTCGTAGCTGTTCTTGATTATGGTTTTTCCAATATAGGAGTGCATTCTGTGGTAGCCAATGTAAACCCTGCCAATGAGGCTTCTAAAAAATTACTGGTAAAAAATAACTTTGTGCAGGAAGGTTATTTTAAGGAAGACTATTTTTCCGATGGTCAATTTTTGGACAGTGCTGTTTATTCGCTTTTAGCGCCATTAAAATAAATTATAGCCCTTATATTTTTTATTACGTCTATTCACTTAGCAAATAATTAACTGCAAAGCAAACATTCGCCCTTTACTTTTGTATTTCATTTTAAACAAAAAATATGACTCCTGTAAATGCATATGCAGCACAAACTGCCTCCACTCCCTTAGCCCCTTTTAATTTTGAAAGAAGGGATGTAGGTGCCAATGATGTACAAATAGAAATTTTATACTGTGGTGTTTGCCACTCCGATATTCACCAGGTACGCAACGAATGGGGCGGCTCCATTTATCCCATGGTACCCGGCCATGAAATTGTGGGCCGCATCACCAGCATTGGTACCAATGTAAAAAACTTCGCTGTTGGGGAGCTTGCCGGTGTTGGCTGCTTTGTAGATTCGTGCAGGGTTTGCCCAAGCTGCCTTGCCAACGAAGAACAATATTGCGATACCGGGATGGTAGGAACATACAACGGACGGGATAAAGAAGGCAATCCAACTTATGGCGGCTACTCCACCCAGATAGTTGTTGATGAAAAATATACGCTTCATCTATCCGATAGTTTGCCCATTGAAGGCGTGGCTCCTTTGTTGTGTGCCGGTATTACAACCTATTCTCCCCTGCGCCACTGGAATATTGGAAAGGGCCATAAAGTAGCAGTGGTTGGCCTTGGCGGGCTTGGCCATATGGCGGTTAAATTTGCTGCTTCTTTTGGTGCGGATGTTACGGTACTTAGCACTTCCAAATCGAAAGAACAGGATGCATTGAATTTAGGTGCTCACCATTTTGCAGTAACCAAAGATCCGGAAACCATGAAAAGCCTGCAGGGCAAATTTGATTTTATATTAAGTACGATTTCTGCCCAACACGAATACAATGATTACTTAAATTTATTAACCCTCAATGGCACCATGGTGGTGGTGGGAGTGCCGCCGCAACCTTCCATTGTAGGTGCTTTTAACCTCATTGGCAAACGCCGTTCGCTAGCCGGTTCGCTGATTGGCGGCATTAAAGAAACACAGGAAATGCTGGACTATTGTGCCGAACACAATATTGTAAGTGACGTGGAAGTAATTAAAGCCGAAGCGGTAAATGAAGCCTACGAAAGAATGCTGAAAGGCGATGTGCGCTACCGTTTTGTGATTGATATTGCTTCTTTAAAATAAAACTATTAATGCATACAACATACGGTGGGCCTCACTTTGCCCACCTTTTTTTATTTCTTTAATAATTTGCGGGCACTGTTTTGGAATATTTGAACAGAAACTCCTATTTTTGCTGCCCCGAAAGGGAACGGTGTGATAGCTCAGTTGGTAGAGCAATGGACTGAAAATCCATGTGTCGCCGGTTCAACCCCGGCTCGCACCAC
>JANXSR010000228.1 GCA_025352625.1 Ferruginibacter sp. | reverse complement strand
GCAAAACCAATCCAGGAATAGGCATTGATTTTCCCATAATCATCGTGTCTTTTTTCAAAATTAGATAATAGCTGGTGTGACTCGATTAGCGCCGTTGCAAAATCACCGGTCTCTGCCAGTTTACTTGAGGCAGATAATTGAACATAATCCTGGCCGGGCTGGTCATTTTTATTTTTAAAATAGCTGCTCAGTTCAAGGAGCGTATTAAAATAGTTGCTGTCTTCTTTAATTGAGATTAAATAGGGATATAAACATTTGCCTTTCTCGGCATCCGTCTTTGCGGCATTGTACAAGGTCTTTACACTATCAGGTAGGGGCTGGCTGGCTACACCTGAATAAATAATAGAACATAAAAAAATGAAGATGTATCGCATCATATTAAGCATTATTTATTGGTAAGTATATTATAAACTCAGCATACTCACCTTCTTTGGTTTCAATTTTCAATTCTCCTCCATGTGCTTTAATTATATCATAGCTTAAAGATAATCCCAAGCCTGTTCCTTGTCCTGTTGGCTTAGTTGTAAAGAAGGGATTAAATATTTTATCTACTATTTTTTGTGAAACGCCATTGCCATTGTCAGCAACTCTTATTTCTATTTTATCATTCATCTTTTTTGTACTCACGGAAACTATTGGCTCATAGCCTTCCACATACCGCTTGTTTTTTTCATTGGTGGCATAAAAAGCATTGTTGTACAAATTCAACAATACTCTTCCAATATCCTGCGGAATGATATTTATGTTACCGATGGTTTCATCAAAATCAGTTTTCAATGTTGCGTTAAAAGATTTGTCTTTTGCTCTTAGTCCATGATAAGCCAACCGTAAATATTCATCTGCCAGGGCATTGATATTTGTTGGTTCTTTTATGGCGGTGCTGGTGCGACTATGTTGGAGCATGCCTTTTACAATGGCATCGGCACGTTTGCCGTGATGATTTATTTTTTCTTCATTCGCTTCAATGTCATCTGCTATAAAATTTACTTCGTCGAAATTTCCTTTTTTAATTTCTTCTTTTAATTCGCCTATCAATTCTTTATTTACCTCCGAAAAATTATTTACAAAATTCAACGGGTTCTGAATTTCATGCGCAATGCCGGCGGTTAGTTCTCCAAGGCTTGCCATTTTTTCTGATTGAATCAATTGCTTTTGTGTTACCTGTAATTCACTCAGCGCGTCTTCAGCTCTTCGCTTTTCTGTATGGAGTTTTATCAGATCTTCTTCGGCCTGTATAGCATGTGCCTCAGCTATTTTTAAATCATTAAAACGGGTGAAAGTAAGATTGAATACTGCCGCAAAACGTTCCAGTAAATTCATTGTTTCTTCAGGCTGTTCTTCAGGAGATGCCATGCCTATAAAACCTTTATTGAAATAGGCAATGTATTGCAACCTTCTTTTTTGCGCAAGACCATCTTTGAAAGGAACATGAAGATTGCCAAGATGCCGGAAATATTCTTTCAATTCTATTCCACTCATATCAATCACAAGGCTTTTCATTTCTTTCATCCAGCTTTCAAACATTTTCTTGAGAGAGGGATTGTCATTCAGGTTGGCCTCAAATGCAGATCTTACTTCAGTGCCATCTTCATCTGTTAACCAAAACTCAGCCTCTCCGTTTTCGTTTTTAATAATACCTATGTATAAACGGTTTGGCTCAATACCCAACATAATTAATTGTTTAAAGAGAACCACAGCCGTTTCAGCCAACTCCTCACTTTTTTGCATGGCCAGTGTGCGGCTTCTTACACGTTCTAATGCTGCTTCTATCTGTGCTTCTTTCGTTTGTGCTTCTGCTTTTTGAAGATCAAGAAATCGAGTGTAAGATTGTTCAAAGACACTTCCAAACCGCTTTACTATATCTTTTTCCTTATCTGAAAATCTCTTTCCATTATGATTGGTTATAACAATACTTGTGTATTTGGATATCTCTGCCGTTCTTGTTAAACCACCTTCACGTGACAACAGTTCTTCTTTTCTTTCTGCGGGAAGTTCATTCCAGGGACTAAAATGAAATAGGTGTTGAAACATTTCATCCTTTTCTTCTTTGCAATAGGTTTCATCAAAAAAATTATTTCCCATTCTTATAGCGTCCCTGAGTTGGGTGAAAATAGGACTGTCGAGAAATGGCAC